>NZ_JBKXTT010000003.1:369489-369701 GCF_047017445.1 Marvinbryantia sp.
ACACCGTGGTGACGGAAGCAACAGAGTGTGTATACACAGATGGTAAATGCGTGTGTGGAGCAGAAGAAGACAGCTGCAGCCATATGGGTAACAATTGGAAGTACGTAGACAATGGAAACGGAACCCATGCAACAATCTGTGCAGACTGTGATACAGCGGTGACGGAAGCAACAGAGTGTGTATACACAGATGGTAAATGCGTGTGTGGAGCA
>NZ_JBKXTT010000003.1:369801-370291 GCF_047017445.1 Marvinbryantia sp.
TACGTAGACAATGGAAACGGAACCCATGCAACAATCTGTGCAGACTGTGATACAGTGGTGACGGAAGCAACAGAGTGTGTATACACAGATGGTAAATGCATCTGTGGAGCAGAAGAAGACAGCTGCGACCACATGGGCAACAATTGGAAGTATGTAGACAATGGAAACGGAACCCATAAAGTAATTTGCGAAGACTGTGAAGCAGTAGTAACTGCAGCAGCAGATTGTGTATACGTAAATGGTAAATGCGGACCGTGCGGACATAAAGAGCCGGGCTGCGACCACATGAAGAATAATTGGGAGTACGTAGACAATGGAAACGGAACCCACAAAGTAATCTGCAAAGATTGTAACGAGGTAGTAACTGCAGCAGCAGAGTGTGTATACACAGATGGCAAGTGCATCTGCGGAGCAGCAGAGTGCAACCATATGGGCAACCACTGGACATACACAGACAATGGAAACGGAACGCATAAAGTAACCTGCACAG
>NZ_JBKXTT010000004.1:0-284946 GCF_047017445.1 Marvinbryantia sp.
GGAGGAGCGCACATATGCGGGCAGTGTTTTACACGGAATCCATGGAAGAATACCAGATGCTGTCGGGAAAGCTGCTGGAGGAGATACCGGATGCAGAGCTTTATTATATGGAACAGGATGGGTATTTCCACTTTTGGGACAGTGATATGATCGTGGTTGCACTGGACGGTGCACGGGGGATGGAAACCGTACTGGAGTGCAGCAGCCGCTATCCGCAGGCAATGATTGTGTGGGTGACAGACGATGAATATTTTGCAAGAATGGCGATCCGCCGCCACATCTTTGACTTTATTCCCCGACCGCTTTCGGAGGAAAGGTTTTTGGAGACGGTGAGGAACGCGGCGATGCAGTGGGAATGGAAATCGGGGCGCAGACCCCTTCTGGAACAGGAGTGATACAGGGATGAGAACGATAAAACAGAAATTACAGAAATTATCTGCGTGGGTGCTTGCTGCAGCCCTGCTGGGGAGCAGCTTTGACGGCTTCCTGTCGGCGGAAGCGGCGGCAGCCAGTGAAAATAATGCTGCAATTCTTTCATTTTCTGAACTTTCGGAGGATGTAAAAGAGCAGACGTTAAAAACAGGGGCGGCAGAATCGGAAATCCGTCTGCCGGATGAGCTTGGGGTTACGGTGGAGCTTCCGGATGCAGGAAACTCTGGAGGAGAGGACGAAACGGATACCAACGCCGCAGAGCCGGAGACGCAGCAGAAAACAGAGCCAGAGACACAGTCGGAACAAACAGAGCCGGAACCGGAACAGACAGAGCCGCAGAGCAATGGGCAGCCGACGAATCAGACCCCGGATGAAGTAGGGGGAGAGGAACAGACGGATACCGGCGTTACAGTGACGGAAACGCAGGAATCTGTGCAGGCTGATACGACAGAAGAAATACCGCCGGAGACAGTGCCGGAACAGGTGGAGACACAGGGAGAGAGCCAAAGCAAAGAGCCGGCCGCCGAAGTGCAGAACCAGCCGGAAACATATCCGGAAGTTATTTCGGAGCCGGAAGAGGCAATACAGGAACAGTCGGCAGGCAACATGCCGGATGCGACGGCGCCGCAAACTGTGCCGGAAGAGAAAACCCAGGAAACGGAAAACACACAGGCGGAAGAAGAGGACGGTATCCTGATGTCTTTGCTGGATGCGGTATTCCCGTCCATGACTGTTCATGCGGCGGAGCAGCAGAACAGCCAGACGGTTACTTTGACAGGCATTACATGGAAGATAGATGAAAACCAGAGCAGCAGTGGAACCTTCCAGTCCGAAAAGGCGGCTGAATACGTTTATGTTCCGGAACTGCCAGGAACGGTAACGATAGATGATATAGATTACACGCTGGAGCTTGGAGAAAGCGTACAACTGCCGAAGATTACGGTTACGGTTGCAGAAAAAACAGACGGATATGGAACAGTGATTTATGAAGGTACAACCGGAGACTGTACATGGACGCTGTACGATACAGACGGGGATAGTACAGAAGACCTGCTGGTAATCGGGGGAACCGGAGCGATGCCGGATTACTCTTCTTTGGCAGATAGACCCTGGAACGACTACTGGAAAAACATAAAAAAAGTAGTTGTAGAAGAAGGGATAACAGCTTTAGGGAATTCCGCATTTAGATCTTGTTCCAATCTGGAAGAGGCAGCACTTCCCTCCACGCTGGGGAAGATTGGAACCAGTGCTTTCTATAGTTGTACAAGTTTGGATACATTGGTCATTCCTTACGGTCTCACCGAAATAGGAGAAAATTCTTTTGGAAACTGCAGCAGTCTGAAATCTATTACGCTTCCGGATACGTTAAAAAATATCGGGGAGTATGCATTTTACTGTTGCGGGCTGGTGGAGATTGAAATACCGGAAGGTGTGGAAACGATAGATTATAGAACATTTTGCGAGTGCGATTCCTTACAGAGCGTAATTTTGCCGGATACACTGATAAGCATTGGAGAGGATGCATTCTATCATGACTCCAATCTGACTATTATCGTTCCGGAGGGCGTCCAGACAATCGGAAACGATGCTTTTTCTAAGGCAAAGGCGGTTTATAACCTGTCTGACTGTGCCGTAACCGGCAGCAATATTTCTAAGAAGGTGAACTGTGACAAGATCACGCTTGTGGAGAACGGGAAATCCAGTGAGCAGCGCGTGCTCCCTGCAGACTGTGTAGCGGGAAGCCGATATGCAGGTACGAAATATGACGCTTCTTGCTATTACTCTTCCGGTGAGGGGAATACCGCCTGGTATGTGAAAAACGGCGATACCTATGAAAAAGTTACATCAGGAACCAGCTTCCAGAATACACCGACCTTCTATTATGCGAAGGCATTTGATGATACGACGGTGGAGGCAGAGGCAGCGGGAGAATCCGGGGATTCCTATACGCTGGTGGTGAAAGATAAGGAAACAGGGGAAATACTGACAGAGGGGACGCATTACACACAGAAAATGACAGGTTCCACAGACTGGGTGGAAACAGATACCGGTTCCCTTGCAAAAACAGTAACGGTAACCATAACGGGAATTGCCGGAGGCGGTTATGTGGGAACAATGGAAACTACATTCCAGATCAGTGCGGAGGCAGAAGCAAGCGTAACGGCGGATGGGAGTACAAAGAAGTATCCTACTTTTGAGGACGCATGGAAAGCGGCGCAGGGAAAGACGGCTGAGGTAACACTGCTGGCAGATGTGGAAGTCAGTGAAACGCTTACAGTAACGTCTGGCAGTAATATTACCTTAAAGAGCGAAAAGGATAGCAACTATACCATCTCCGGAAATGTCTTTAATGCATCAAGCGGATTGATCAATATTGCTTCCGGGGGAACCCTTACGCTGGAGAGCGGAACCGTTGAAAATGGAGCGGGCGGAAACAATGCCATTGCAGTAAATGGCGGGCACTTTGTCCTGAAGGGCGGAACTGCTGCGGCAACGGCGGACGGACATTCCGGCGTCTGCGTGTACAACAGCGGGACGGCACAGATCCAGACGGGGAACGTCAGCGGGGATATCGGCGTGGCGGCGGCTTCCGATGGAAGTACCATCACTATTTCGGACGGAAATATCAGCGGCAGGGCAAGCGGCGTGTATGTCAGCGGTTCCGGGGCAAAGATCACGATCACAGGAGGCAGCATCAGCGCTTCCAATACAAAAGGGGAAAACGGTGCAGACGGCGCGGCACTCAGAATCCAGAGTTCTGGTAGTGCGCTCCTTTCCGGAGGAAGTTACAGCGGTGCATATGGCATCCTGATTGATAGCGGAAACTCTATTACGCTGAAAGAGCTTTTAAATGTAGGCGGGGACCTGAAGTATGCTTATTATTCCAATGGGGTGCTGGTTACGGAAGGTCTGGACGGTAAAGCACTGACTGGTCCGCTGACTGTAGAAAAATGCGGACACAGTTACAAAACCTGGACAGATAAAGAAGATGGAGAAAACCACATCGGAACATGCGTGGTATGTGGGCATGAAGAAACAAAACCCCATGACTGGGATACAGACGGAAGCTGTAAAGCAGAAGGCTGTACTGCACAGGCGGAAGCCAGCGTAACTGTGAATGATGGGGAACCGGCATATTATCTCACCATCGAAGAGGCATGGAAGGCGGCGAAAAATATGACTGGGACAGCGACTGTTACCCTGTTGGCAGATGCAGTGGTTACAAGTTCGCTAACTGTGGAGGATAACGAGGAGATTATTTTTACAGGCAAAAGCGCGGATGGTGCTGTTCATACGCTTTCCAGCGACATGTTGTATTACCAGGGGGTGATTGCTGTCAATGGAGGCAGTTTTATCATGAAAGACGGCTCCATCGTCGGTACTTATTGGGCGTTGGTTGCAGAGGCTGGATCGGTAACGATTGATGGAGGAATCATCAACGCTGGCATTGGTTATGGGTTGATGGTGTATAAGGATGCTCCGGTGACTGTCACACTAAGCGGCGGAACCTATATCGGAGGTAATGGAGGTAATTACGCTGTGGGAGGCAGCGGTTCAGTTGGAAATTATCTGGCGAATGGCTATGCTTATAAACAAGGTGGCACATGGGTAAATGACACAACAGTTACCGAACTGACCGGTACTGTCACCGTAGAAAAAGCCCCAATCCAGAGCGTGAGCATTTCACCGACCACGACTACGATGACCTACGGTGATATGGCACCCACCCTGACAGCTACTGTAACACAGCCGGATGACAGCACCAATGACGTTACTTATCAGTGGTATCTTGATGGGGTGAAGATTGACGAGGCAACAGGGGAGACCTACACTCCTGATAAGCTGGATGCAGGCGAGTACGCATACACATACACATGCACCGCCACTGTAGACGGGTATTTCCTTACTAGCACAGCAACCACGGTAAAAGTGGAGCAGAGAGAACTGGAGTTGGCCATCATCGGAGAAACTACAAAAACCTATGACGAAACGACGAATGCTCCGGCAGGTCTTTCTATTGAAATTAGGAACATTGTTTCCGGGGATGATGTGACTGTAGCGGCGGAGTCTTACACCTATAACAGCGCCAATGTGAAGGAAGCGAAAACTATCACTGCCAATGGTGTGACCCTGAGCGGGGACGATGCTAGTAACTATAAGCTGCCGGAGGGTTCTGTCACCATAGATGGAACAATCACGAAGGCTACCCCCGTTATTACTTTCTGGGATTCTTCCATTACGAAAACCTATTCGGGCGAAGCATTGAACTATCAGTTTAAAGACCGCATAACCGTGGATGGTGCGTCGATTGAAGATATTGATTTCTCATGGAAGGATTCTGCGGGTAACCTTCTTGATTCTGCTCCCGTTGATGCAGGAACCTATACTATAATTGCTACGATTGCAGAAACAGATAACACAGCGGAAGCCACGAATAGCATACAAGTATATATATTGACTAGAACTGTGTACGATCCCACCATCACGTTGGAGAAGGACAGCTATGAATACGATGGCACGGAGAAGAAACCCGAAGTCACAGTCATGTACGGCGATATGATAATTGACGCCAAGGAGTACACCGTTACCTATGCCAATAACACGGATGTCGGTACTGCTATTGTGACCATCACAGACGAGGAAGGCGGCAACTATGAGGTCAGCGGTTCTACTACGTTTGAGATCACCAAGTCCGATCTGTCCACCGCCACCGTGACGCTGGAGCAAACCAGTTTCACCTACGACGGTACCGCCAGGACTCCCGGCGTTACCGTGGTCAAGAACGGGAGAACGCTTGAAAAGGACACGGATTATACCGTGACTTATGAGAATAATGTGGATGTCGGCACTGCCTCTGTGACCATCACGGCAGTGGAGAACGGCAGTTACGAGGGCTCCCAGACTGTCACTTTTAAGATAAGGCCGGTGGAGGAGGTCATCTCCGTGGAGGTTTCCTGGGATGCGCTGGAATACACCTATACAGACGGCGCATGGAATCCGGACACCTACACCCATGAGGAAGGTAAGTGGACGGCGGACAATGGAGGAGACTCCATCACAGTCAAAAACACAGGCAGCGTGGATACCACGGTTTCTTATCTGTACAGCCCGTCTGTTACGACGGTATCCGGCAGATTTTCCGGCGATGACGGGAACTTTATCGATGCGCCTGTAGCTCTGCCCAGGGGAGAAGAAAAGAAAGCGTACCTGGCGCTGGCGGGCAGACCGTCTTCTGATTTTACGGCCGGGATGCTCGGCACGGTCACAGTCACGATAGGAGGTGAGGAATGATGCAGAATGCAAACCGGGAAAACGGGAACAGGAGCAAGATTCTGATCCTGCTTCTCCTGCTCATCACGGTCATCGCTGTCGGTGTGACCATATGGGCGCTGTTCTTCCGGGATACGGCTCCGGCACTTACGCCGGACTATGCGCCCCAGCAGGAAGAAACGAACGCAGAACCTATTGGGGATGAGGATGATGAAAAGCTGGAAGCAGAGGAGGGCGGCGGAGCCGTATCTTTAAGCTATTCCAACGAAGTAGATATCTCCCTGTCAGCGGGGACGGCAAAGCTTTTCTTCGCCAACCCGACGAAATCCACGCAGGACATGGTGCTGCAGATCGTGGTACAGGATGAGATCATCGTCCAGTCCGGCCTGCTGAAGCCCGGAAACCAGGTGACAGCGCTGGAGCTGCTGGACGGCGCGGCGGGGAAGCTGTCGGCGGGAGGCTACGAAGGGAAATTTGCAGTGCTGTACTATGACCCGGACACCGGGGAGAAGGCAGTGGTGAACACAGAAATACCTGTCACCATCACCGTCAGCGAATGAAAGTGGTTTACAGCCTCAAAGCATCAGCTGGAGGTGTAGATAAACAGGGAAACGGGCGCCCTTAAAATGCCCGGACGATCAAAACTGAATGGAGGAATATATCATGAAAAAAATGATCACAGCGTTTTTGGCACTGTCTTTGATGGCAGGCATGGGAACCGCCGCTCTGGCAGCGGGAGGCAGCGGGACTGTCGGGGAGAATGGGAGCCAGCCCATTGACGTCACGGCAAAGTATACGGGAGGCACCGCCACGGATACGGTCTACAGCGTGGATATCGTATGGGACGATATGACTTTTACCTATCACGAGAGCGGTACCCGTACATGGAACCCGTCCGACCACACCTACACGGATAACACCTCCGCCGGATGGGATAAGACCACGGCAGGCGTTACCGTGACGAACCATTCCAATGCGGAGGTTGCCGTTGCCCTGGAATACATTCCGGTTACCGGGAACGGCATAAGCGGCGCGCTGGATGAACCGGCATATACCCTGAACGCCGGCACAGAAAACGGCTATGCTTCCGCAGACAGCAAAAAGTCTACATTTACCATCAGCGGTACGCCGAACGCGTCGGTCAGCGCTGAGGGCGTGACGGTCGGTACGATCACTGTGACGGTCTCCGCCGCACAGTAAACAGCCGTTTTGCGCAGAATGGCACGGGACTGTTTCTGACCTTCCGGAAGCATTCCCGGACCGCAGAGACGCGAAAGATATTTTTTGAAGAAAGAGAGGATGATTTATTACTATGAGAAATAAGAAGACAGCAGCATTGTTTCTTTCCCTTGCGCTGGCCTGCAGCGTGAACATCACCGCTTTTGCAGCGGATGAAAGCCCCAAGACAGTTGACCAGATCGGCGGCAGCGCTGTGGCGAATGTCACGGGTACTTATAAAGAAGGACAGTCCGGCGCTGCAAGATATAAGGTAGATATCGCATGGACGGACCTGAGCTTTACTTATACGTCCGGCTCCGAAGGCACGTGGGATCCGGACACTCATACTTACAACGGAGCTACAGAGGGCGGCTGGGGCAGCCAGTCAGGAACCATTACCGTTACCAACCATTCCAATGCCGGGATCACGGCAACGCCCGCTTATGAGGCGAAAACAGGTTATGAGAGTGCCGGGATGGCATTTACGGGGATTTCCCTGCAGCTTGGCACCGCTGACAACGGGAACGGTGAGAATGGCGCAGGGAAGGAGACAGGAGGGACCCTGACCGTCACACCAACCGGTACGCTCCCGGAAAATACGAATGGGGATACCATCGGCACGATCACGGTTACGATCTCAGCGTCCGAATAGGCAGCGAACTGACAGGACGGCTCTAAAAATAGTGGCCGAAAGAAACATGAGAGGAGGGGCAGAACGTCTTGAATCAGAAAAAACAGAAAAATCTGTTGCTGCTGGCGGCAGTCCTTTGTGCGGCTGCCCTGGCGGTGATGACCGCAGTCCTTGCCTTCGGCGCCGGCAAAGGGACCGGACAGACAGAGTTTACCCCTCCTCCTTTTGACCCTTCTGCTGTTCAGGGGACGCCTGATGTACCGGATGGTCTGGGATGGGAGGAACTGGATGCGCAGGCTTTTCAGGTCTCCGTCTGCGGTGCTGTCATCCTGGACGGGGACACGGCGGATATCTGGCTGACGAACCCGGCGGAAAATACGGTCTGGTTAAAGCTGCGGGTGCTGGATGCGCAGGGAGATACGCTCGGAGAGACCGGGCTGATAAGACCCGGAGAATATGTGCAGTCCGTCACCCTTGATGCGCTGCCAGAGGACGGAGACGCCGTCACACTGAAGCTGATGGCATATGAGCCGGAGACCTATTACTCAGGGGGAAGCGTATCCCTGAAAACGACAGTCATGATGGGAGGTGGGAAATGATGAAGAGGAAACGGACCGGGGCTTTGGGCGTCGCCCTGCTTTTGTGCCTGCTTATGGCGTTCCCCTGTTCTGCGGCAGCACCGACGGAAAGCCGGGAGACCAGGATCGAGGTACGTGCGCGGTATATCCAGGAGTCAGACAGGTATACTGCCCCTGTGGAAAACGGGGAGGCAGCGGCGGCGCTGGCTGATGGAAGCAGCGTGGCGGTCAGCGGCGTCACGGGAAACGGGCTTTGGCTGGTGGTATACCCCATCCCGAAAACGGACGCGCAGGGATGGAGCTGGTTTGAAAGCTGCATGGCAGCCTATGGGACCAATATTTATCCGATGGATATTTATTTCGTCGATCAGGATGGGAACCGTGTGGAGGTCAGCCGGACAGTCACGGTCACAGTGGAGACGCTGGAAACGTATGCGTCCCCGGTCATCTGCCACCTTTCCACGGAAGGCAATGTGACTGTGATGGACAGCAGCGTGGACGGAAAACGGATCACATTCCGGACGGACCATAACAGTTATTATGTGCTGGCGGAGAAGAAAGAGGAGCCCGGCAGTGAGACGGAGGAAACGGAGACTACCGGCAGCGAAACGGAGGAAACGGAAACGCCAGCCAGCGAAACGGAGGAAACCGAAACGCCAGCCAGCGAGACGGAGGAAACCGAAACACCCGGCAGCGAAACGGAGCGGACATCCGGCCCGGCGGCAGGCAATAGCACCCGTCCCGGAAAGAATGGCAGCACAGGGAAGGCCAGCCCAAAGACCGGCGACGACTCCGATATATGGATGTGGATCGCCCTAATGTGTATTTCCGGCGCTGGCATCGCCGTAATACTGACAAGGCGCAAACGGAGAGCCTGAATACCCGCCACTTGGGGCGGAAAGAATAAGCCAGATCATACCCCGCAGCTTGCTGCGGGGTATTTGACATCAGGTATTGGAGAAAAAATCTCCAAATAAAGAAGCTTTGGTTGACGTTATGGCGGATATTCTATATAATATACATGGAGGTGCATTGCCATGTTAATAAAAATTAATATAGAAAATTTCAAATCGTTTGATCAGGCAACGGAATTGACAATGATTTCGTCTAATAAAATACGCACAAATGCAGGACATCGCTTAAAGATTAAGAGTACACAGTTATTGAAATATGGCGTTGTTTATGGCGCTAATGCGTCAGGAAAAACAAATCTGACAGAATTTTTTCGCTTTTTTAAAGAGTGTGTGCGGACTGGGATACCTATGGACGCGGTTCAGATGTTTTGCAAGAATCGTGAAGAAAATAAGGACAGGAAAAGTAGCTTTGAAATTCAGATGACCGTAGGTGATAAGTTTTACGCATATGGGTTTTCCGCAATTTTAAGTAAAAGGAAGATTACCGAAGAATGGCTTTATGAGTTATATCAAAATGGAACGGCACGTTGCCTGTTTGAAAGAGAAGGAAATAAACGTCCGATATTAGATCCATCCATTACACTTACCAATACGGAAAGAAATAAGTTTGAGATTTACGCAGATGATTTCGAGGGTAATGAAAATTCCTTGTTCTTAACAGAAATGAACAGAGGTAAGAAATATACCAGTCGTACAAAACTTATGTTTTTTAGAGATGTATTTGATTGGATACAGAATCATATTTCCGTCATCACACCAAATATACCGTTGATCGATTTAGAATATTACTATGATGATGATTCTTTGAAGTTGATTAATCAGTTGATTGAAACATTTGATACCGGAATCAATCAGGTTAAGATTGAAGAAATTACATTGGATGAGTTGGAAAATGCTTTGCCGAAACCTGTTTTTGACAGGGTAATGAGTCATGTAAAAGGAAAACTTTCTGAACAGGATGAACCGTTTTTCCGTATGACTATGCGGTCAAATGAAAGCTTTTTCAACATTCAGGTGGAAGGGCATAATGAGCCAAAAGTGACAACGATCCGTTTGCATCATAGCAGATCATTTTTCGATTTTGGATTTGAAGAAGAATCTGATGGTACGAGACGCTTGTTTGATTTAATGGATATGCTGTTAAATAAGCGGGATGATGTGCTTTATGTTGTGGATGAACTGGAAAGAAGCCTGCATCCAAAACTAACAGCAAGATTTTTGGAATTGTTTATGGAACTTCATAAAGAGGATAGGATGCAGCTATTGTTTACAACACATGAGTCTGCGATTATGGATCAGTCTATTTTCCGAAGGGATGAGATTTGGTTTGTGGAGCGTGATGCGGAAAATGCGAGTACGCTTTATTCATTAGACCGTTTTAAAGAACGCTATGATAAGGTGTTGAGTAAGGCATATCTGGAAGGCAGATATGGTGCTATTCCAGTGTTTTCATCTTTTCATTTCAGAGAGGAGGAGTAAACATGGCGCCTGTCAGAAGTTATACAAATTGGAATAGCAGAGCAACAGATCAGGAGATGCAGCGAGAACCTTACCGGAAATATTTTTTTATCTGCGAGGGGGCAAATACAGAGACATGGTATTTTAGGAAATTGATTGACATTAGAAAATCCTTAAATATTCATCCCCTTATTGATATAAGATTACTGGAGAAAACGGAAGATGACAGAGATATTAGCTATCCGAGAAGGCTGATTCGCTTTGCGGAATCGCAAAAAGACAATCCGGAAATATCTTTTGATAAGGAACGGGACAAAATGATTATCGTATTTGATGCGGACATTTTCGAAAACAAAGTACAGGATTATGATGAAGTAATTGCGTTAGGAGAGAAAAACAATATCCTTGCAGTAAGTAATCCGTCATTCGAATTGTTTCTGCTTCTTCATTTTGATGGTGCGTATGAAAGTGATATTTTTCCAAATGAGAAAGCAATCATCAGGAATGAAAAGGACGGAAATCAAACATTTATCTATCAGTTATTGTTAGGTAAGACGAGAGTTAATTCCAAGAAGAATCCTCAGATTGGCGAACTGGCAAGGAGAGTTGAGACAGCAATTATACAGGAGAAAAAACTTAATGAGGATATTCATGATTGCAAAGGGAAGATTACTTGTAATATTGGAAAAGTAATTGAAACTATCCGTAATGATGATGGAGAATAACAAATAACGTAATAACTGATTTTGGTATTTTTGCAGACCTGGATAAAATTCTGGAAATAGAATGGGAGAATATATGTCACAGAAGCTTTACGAGAAGTTGAAAGAATACGGAGGATCGGATGCCTATCCGTTTCATATGCCGGGGCATAAGCGCAGACTGGGTGTACCGGGAGAGTGCCTGGATATTGATATAACAGAGATAGACGGATTTGACAATCTTCATCACGCCGAAGGGATCTTGAAGGATGCGCAGGAGCGCGCGGCAAAACTGTATGGGAGTGAGGAGACATTTTATCTGGTCAACGGGAGCACGGCCGGTATTCTGGCGGCGATCTCCGCCTGTACATCATATGGCGGGAGACTTCTGATGGCGCGAAACTGCCATAAGGCAGCCTATCATGCCGCAGAGCTTCGCGGGTTACATACGGTTTATGTATATCCGCAATGTGCCAGTGTTACAAAAAATCCGTCGGCAGAGGATGCGGACGATGCAGACAGGTCAGATAATGTTTATGAGACTCTGCAGAGGCAGCCGATGATCGGCGGCAGTATCCGCCCGGAGGATATTCAGGCAGCACTGAGAGAAGATCGTGGGATCCAGGCGGTATTTATCACATCTCCAACGTATGAAGGAATTGTCTCGGACGTAGGCCGTATCGCAGAGATCACACATTCTTTTGGTATTCCGCTGATCGTCGATGAGGCGCACGGAGCACATTTTGGCTTTCATCCGTATTTCCCGGAAAGCTCTGTAAAAAAGGGCGCCGATATTGTAATACATAGCCTGCATAAAACACTGCCTTCCATGACGCAGACGGCGCTTCTGCATCGAAACGGAGCGCTCGTAAAAAGTGAAAGAATACGGAAGTATCTGGGAATGTACCAGACGAGCAGCCCGTCGTATGTCTTTATGGCATCTATGGATGCATGTGTCGGGCTTTTGGAAACATATTCTCACACATTATTTGAGGATTTCGCCAAAAGGCTGGAGGGATTTGCGCAGGAGCTCTGCCGGTTAAAGCATATTCATATGTATAAAACAGAGGGGAGCGGCAATTTTCTGACAGGGCATGGAATTTCGCAGGCGGAAGGTGTTTTTGCGATGGATCCGTCCAAGCTGGTACTTTGGGCGGAAGGAAAGAGCGGAAAGTGGTTAAGCGACCGGCTGCGTGAGCGGTTTCATCTGGAACTGGAGATGGAAGCAGGCAGCTATGCAATAGCGCTCACATCCATTGCGGATACGCAGGAGGGCTTTGACCGGCTGGCGGCAGCATTAAAGGAACTGGATGAAGAACTGGAAAAGAAAGATATTTTTCCGGCTCCTGCCGGGCGATACGGCAATGCGTTTTTACAAAATGAGCAGATACTTACAATAGCAGAAACGGATGAGCGGCCGCAGCAGAGGATACTGCTTGAGGATGCCGCAGGCAGGATCAGCGCAGAGTATATTTATTTATATCCGCCGGGAATCCCTTTGATCGTGCCGGGAGAGGAAATCAGCCGGGAATTGATACGATACTTGTCAGACTGCCGGGATGCAGGCTTATCGCTGCAGGGGCTGCGTGACTATTCCGGAAAAACGATTTCTGTTATATTCGGTGAGAGATAAAAAAGGTGAAAAAAGTAGAATATATGATATGAAAATAATCCACTATTTTGAAAGAATGCTGTCTGTATTTTGCCTGTTTTGAATGCTATACTTTTTGCAACAGCAACGAGATACCAAATTTTTAAGGAGGGTAACAAAATGAAAAAGAGATGGTGTTCAATCGCACTGACAGCAGCAATGGTGGTAAGTATGGCAGCCGGATCTGCACTGACCGTAAGCGCAGAGGAGGAGATTACACTGAGAGTGTTCTCCAATCTGCCGGACAGAAAGAACGGACAGGGACTTGTGGAGCAGATGCTGATCGATGAGTACATGGAGGCAAATCCGAACGTAAAGATCGAAGTGGAAGCATTGGATGAGGAAGCTTACAAGACAAAATTCAAAGCATACGCAATGGAAGGTATGCCGGATGTTGTAAATATCTGGGGACAGCCTTCCTTCCTGGATGAAGTACTGGATGCCGGCGTTCTGGCAGAGCTGAATGAAGCAGATTACGCAGACTACAAATTTATTGAAGGATCTCTTGAGGGCTTCAAGAAAGACGGCAAGCTGTACGGGCTTCCGAGAAACACAGACGTAGCTGTTTTCTACTACAATCAGAAAATGTTCGAGGACAACGGATGGAGCGTTCCGGAAACATATGATGAGCTTTTAGGACTGGCTTCTACGATTACAGAAGCAGGTATCATTCCGGTAGCAATGGACGGAGGAGACGGCTGGCCGATGGCAGTATATCTCTCAGATCTGCTTTACAAGATTACCGGTGATTACAGAGAGACGGTATCCGGCGCTATCGCAAACGGCGATTTCTCTGATCCGGCATTCACACAGGCAACACAGCTTCTGAAGGATGCTGCAGATGCAGGTCTGTTCCAGGTAGGTTATGATTCCCAGGATTACGGAACAGCTATGAACCTGTTTACAAACGGACAGGCTGCTATGTTCTACATGGGAAGCTGGGAAACCTCGATGGCAACGAACGAAGATATTCCGGAGGAGATCCGCACGAATATCCGCGTGTTCACAATGCCGACAGTAGAGGGCGGAGCAGCAACAGCAACAGATATTGAAGCATGGAACGGCGGCGGATATGCAGTTTCTGCATCCTCCGAAGTAAAAGATGAAGCAGTGAAGTTCCTGAACTTCATGTATCAGCCGGATAAGCTTTCCAAGTATGGATGGGAGAATGGCGTTGGTATGTCAGCACAGGATCAGTCAGAGTACATGACCGGAGAAGAGACAGAGCTGATGAAACAGATCGTTGATATCGTGTCTGCTGCAACAAGCGTATCCGGAACACCGGTTAATGACTGTGGTCCGTCCGCATTCAAGACAAGTATTGAGAGCGAGATCCAGAGCGTTTCTAACGGAACAACAGATATTGATACTTTCCTGGCAAACATTGGAACAGCCTGCAAATAAGCTGGTATTGATTGCAAGAGGGTAAATGGCAAAGCGGTTGTCCTTTGGGCAGCCGCTTTCTATACCATCGTTTGTAAGGAAATGCACCGATGACGCGTTTTCTGTATGAACAGTAGAAAGGAATTGGATATTATGAAAAAAATGTACAGCAATAAGCTGGTGATCGCGACGCTGGTCATTCCGGGAGTTGTGCTTTTTGTATTTGCGATTCTGGCGCCGATCTGCCTGAGTGTTTACTATTCTGTTACGAATTATTCCGGCATGGGTTCCTATGACTTTATAGGGCTGGACAATTATGCGGCATTGATGAAGGATACCGCATTTTTCACGGCACTTCGCAATTCACTTTTGCTTGCGATCGGATTTATCTGCATCCAGCATCCGCTTGCGATTATTACGGCAGCGGTGCTTGATAAAAAGGGCGGAAGGGGAGAAGGATTTTTCCGCTGCGTGTACTTTATCCCCAATGTAATTTCGGTAGCGGTCATCGCTTACCTGTGGAAATTTATCTACGATCCCAATTTTGGCCTGTTGAATAACATCCTGAAGATCTTTGGTCAGAAGCCTGTCAACTGGCTTAGTGCGGAGAACGCTATCTGGTCCGTGCTTGTGGTGCTGATCTGGCACGGATTTGGCTGGGGAATGCTGATCTATTATTCCGGCATCAAAAATATAGACCCGACGCTGTATGAGGCGGCAGCCATTGACGGTGCGACGCAGACGCAGACCTTTCTGCGCGTGACGCTTCCTCTGATGAAGCCGGTTATTCAGGTAAATGTGACGATGGCAGTGATCTCTGCGCTGAAGCAGATGGAGACCGTATATCTGCTGACGAACGGCGGACCGGGCAATGCCACACAATTCACGGCAACCTACCTTTATCAGCAGGCATTTAAATCTTTCAAATATGGATATGGTAATGCGATCAGCGTAGTGTTTGTTATTATCTGTCTTCTTGCAACTGTTATTTTAAATAAGGTGTTTGAAGAACGTCAGCCAAAGGAGGTGCGGTAAATGAATACAGCAGGTAAGAAAAAGCTTACGGTAGGAAATGTGATCTTGTGGGTGATCCTGATCTGCGTGGCTGTGATTCAGATCTTTCCTCTGATCTGGCTGCTTGACTTTTCTCTGGCGAGCAGTACGGAAATGTTTACAAGCGGTCTTTTGATTATTCCGGAGAAAATTCAGTGGGGCAACTATGTAAAGGCATTTGTAGATGGTAATTTTCTTCATTATCTGCGCAACAGTGTACTGATCAATGGTCTTGCAGTCGTGCTGGTCATTCTCATTTCTATCATGTCGGCATTTGCCTGCCGCAGAATGCAGTGGAAATTAAGCGGATTTGTGAAAACGCTGCTTCTCATGGGGATGATGATACCGATCCATGCCACGCTGCTTCCGAACTATAAGATTTACAGTATGTTGCATATGACGGACACGATCTGGGCGCTGCTGATCCCTTATGTGGCATTTTCACTTCCGCAGGGGCTGTTTTTGATGACCAGCTTTATGGAGTCTGTGCCTGTGGAGCTGGAAGAGGCGGCTGTCATGGACGGATGTGGAATCTACCGCATTATTTTCCAGATCATAACACCGATGCTGAAGGCATCTATTGCAACAGTTTCCATTATGACGTTTTTGAATAACTGGAATGAATTTATGATGGCGAGTACCTATCTGAGCACACCTACGTGGAAGACGCTGCCATTTTCCGTGCTGGAATTTACCGGCCAGTATTCTTCCAACTATGCGGTGCAGTTCGCGGTCATGGCGCTGACAGCAGCACCGGCGGTTATCGTCTATATGGCGCTGAATAAACACATTACCAAAGGTGTGGCGATGGGTGCTGTAAAAGGCTGATGCCGACGGACAGAATCCTGAAAATATCTGACAGCTCCTGTGATGTGTGATAAAATATGATTATACAGTAAACGCAGGAGGAATCGCGATGAGAAGGATTAAGGAAGACATCCGGAATCTGTCGATCGGGAAGAAAATTATTTTTTATACGTATATTGTAATTATACCTATCTTGGTTCTGATCTGCATTGCGGTGACCGGATACCGGTATTACATAAATCAGCAGGAATATCTGGTTCAACAGAAAGCGGGAATGAATAATCTGGCGCTTTCTCTCAATATTGTCGAGGAGGATGTCCGGTATCTGTCGCTGAATCTGGCGATCAACCAGGAGATACAGGATGTACTGACCTCGGAGAATGCACAGACACTGAATAACGATGCGCAGCTCTGGCAGCACCGGACGCCGGTACAGACGATAGAAGATACCATGGCGCTGAAGGGATATATCAAAACACTGTCTATCTATCCGGAAAATGGCGTTTTTCCTTATCTGCGCTGTATTGATTCAAGCAGCTCTTATATTTCAGATTTAGATGAGCTGAAGGCGACGCACGCGTACCGGAAAGCTGTGGAGCTGCAGGGAAAAGGCCTGTGGGTGAGCGCGGCGAAGGGCAGCGGAGAGATCTATCAGGCAAATCGTTCGGAAAAGCTGGTTTTGTGCCGGGCAATTTTTAACCAGTCCCGCAGCAGACTTCTTGGCTATCTGACGATCGGAATCTCGCAGGAAACGGTGGAAAAATTGTGCCGCAGCGTTCTGGGATCTGACGAGGACGGAATTATTCTGTTAGATAAAGGCGGCAATGAGATCATCAGCTATGGGTATGTAGAGGATGAAATGAGGCAGTATCTGCAGGAGGAACGGCTGACAACTGCTGCAGAGTATCATGGCACAAAGGGGAAATGGGAGATTTATACCGGTCCTATTTCGGATGCCGGATGGCATGTCTGCAAAATTATGCCGAAACAGGGACTTTTCGATCTTTTGCGGGAGGTAGTTTATATACCGCTTCTGCTTTTGCTCGGCATGGTATTTGCCATGTGGCCGATCGTACATGCACTGTCCAAACGGATCAGCCAACCCCTGCAGACGGTCTGTGAAGCTATGGTGCAGTTCCGGCAGGGGGATTTTGAACAGCAGGTAGAGATTCAGACGAATGATGAAGTGGGGCAGGTGGCTGCCTGCTTCAATCAGATGGTAACGGATATCCGGGAGCTGATCAATAAGAATTACATCCTGGTCCTGAAGGAGCGGGAGAGTGAGCTGGCGATCCTGCAGGCTCAGATCAATCCGCATTTTTTGTATAATGCCCTGGACAGTATTTACTGGCAGGCAACAGGCGAGGGCGATGAGGCAACGGCTGAGAGTATTTACGAGCTGGCACAGCTTTTCCGCCTGGTGCTGGGGCAGGGAAAGCGCCGGGTGACGGTAGAGATGGAGATGGCGCTGCTGGAGCGGTATCTGGAGATTCAGAAGCTGCGTTTTCAGAAACAGTTGGAATATCACATAAATATGGAACCGGCGGTCCGGCATGAAATGATCCCGAAGCTGATCCTGGAGCCTTTTGTAGAGAATTCTGTGATCCATGGAATGCAGAGCAGTACGGCAGAGTTTATACTGACAGTAACGGCAAAAACGGATGGTGAGTATCTTGAGTTTCTCATACAGGATACAGGAGTGGGGCAATGTCATTTAGTTAAACAAGACATGTTAGAGAATCCCTGCCATAAAACAGCCCTATATTGGAATGATATGGGGATTTTACCAGCTGTACGAAGCTCTATAACCGGATATGTAGTACAATGGGAAGTTTTTGGGTATGGCAAACAGACAGATTGCATATCTGCCTTAAAAATGGTATACTGCTAATGGCAGTTCCGCTTTACACGAAACGGTAAGCGAAACTGGCCGGTACCTGGAACCTTAGCTGGCGGGCATAGGTTCGGTCTGGCCTGATCGGCAGTATATAACGGCTGATCAGGTCATTTATATTTCCGGGACCCATATGGTCTGAAAGGAATGCAAAACATATTTTTATCGCCATAGACAGATTGACCTGATACGCCCATTTCCCCGTTTCCTTTTTTATAGCGGTATCCATGATTATGATGGTACAAAAATTATACAGCGTCATCCGGCAGAGAATCTCAAACTCAATGTATTCCTGGGATTTGGCGTGGAAGTTTGCGGTTCCGATCGTATGTTTTAAGTCACGGAAGGAAGTTTCCTGGTTCCACCGGAGATGATAAATGTGCCTGATCTGTTCTGATGAGAATTCATCTTCCGGAAGGTTCGTGATGACATTTTCATAAACCCCTTCCGCTATCTGGAAACGGACTACGCGCAGACGCATGCGGTATTCGGGACTGCTTTCTGTGATAAAGTCAAAGGAAACCGTCTTGCATATATAGCGGTAAAGGCTTTCCAATTCGGGATGCTGCCTTTTCTTTTTGGCCATTGACCGGGTAAGTATCACCTCTGCCCACCGGTCCATCTGGCTGGGGAGGCTGCCAATCGCAAGGAGACGCTTTATATTGACATCCTTGGCGCGGATGGCAAAGAAACAGCCTTTCTCAAGCGCATGTGCGAAGACGTTATAGCTGGCAAAGCCCCTGTCTGCAACGAAGACAGGGGAGCCGCCATAAATATAGCGGTCTATAAGCTGGCAGAGGGCAGCAAATTCGTTTTTGCGTCTGCCCGGCTGTATGATGGCATCCAGATACCGCTTGGAAAGCAGGTCATACAGGGAAATGGTATGGATGGAGTTGAACCCCTTCTTTGACCTGCCGCTTGTGGGATGGAAGGTGGAAGGGTCCTGCGGATTCCGCGCAATGTTAAATTCACAGCCGTCTGCGGCAATAAGGGAATACTTTCCCCAAAGCTTTTGTGTAGGAAAGCGGAGGTTAAGCTGTCTGAGGATGTGCAGGAAGGTATCAGGGCGGAGCTTTGCGCGCTGCTGGATGAAAGCGGAAGCCGTCGGAACTTCATCGGGCAGAAAATAGAAATATTTCAGCAACTCATGGCTGATGCATCCACTTTCCATGCAAAGGAAGAAACGGACCAGTTGTAGAAAGCCCAGTTTCCGGTCACGAGTAAAATCCTTTTCGGGATTTTTGACAAATTTGTCCATGCTGCTGGTCATGGAGTTGACGATTGCCCAGAGGGTAGATTTAACTTTTTGCGGGAATGACATACGGGTACCTCCTTGAAATTGAAATGATAATTTTAGCTTCAATTTCAAGGGCCGCTCTCGCTACTTCTTAAAATATAATCAGTAGCGAGAGCGGCCGCACATTTTGGATTCTGTGTCAACCCTTTTTCTTAAATTTATTAAAAAATTTAAGTTAGACCTTCAGATTGATCTTTTTCAATTGCCTTAACTAAATGACATTGGGAGTGGGGATGAACGAAACCCAGCTTCGGAATATCTGGGAAAAAGATTATGAAAAAGCATTTACCGGACAGAAAATAGGACGTTATGGCATCCGTAATGTAAAAGAACGTCTGGAATTGGAGTATGGAGAGAAAGCTTATTTGAATATTGAGAGCCGTGTGGGCGAGGGCACGCTGATAACGATCCGCATTCCTGCTTTGCAGTCAGAAGAGGATACGGCCGGGCAGAAAGAGGATATGGTTCAGCAGTAAGCAGAGAGGGATGAAATGACACTAAGATTATTAATAGCAGAAGATGAGGACATGATCCGCAATGGAATTGAGAAGTATATCCGGCTTCATACGGATCGGTTCGCTCAGATTTATACAGCCCAAAACGGGCAGGAGGCACTGGACATTATTTTTCAAAGCCGGCCGGATATTATGCTTCTGGACGTACAGATGCCGCTGAAGGATGGGATCGAGGTTATGAAGGAGGCAAAGGGGGCGGATATTCTGCCGGCGACGATTATACTCAGCGGATTCGAGGAATTCCGGTATGCGCAGCAGGCGCTGAATTACGGCGCAAAAAATTATATGCTGAAGCCCAGCCGTTCCTCGGATATCCTCGCGCAGATCCTGAAGATTGCAGATGATATAGAGGGTCCGGACAGGAAGGAAACGGTGGAAGAAGGCAATAATTCCGGGCTTGTAGAGCGGGCAAGAGAGTATATGGAGGAATATTACTGCAAAGACCTGACTCTGCAGAAGGTAGCGGAAGTGGTGGGAATTTCCCCTGGGTATCTCTCGACCCTGTTTTCCCAGTTCCTTGGTGTCGGATTCGTTGATTATCTTAATCGTGTGAGAATAGAACATGCATGTGCTTATCTGAAACAAAATTATTTTAAAACGTATGAGATCGCATATAAAGTGGGATTCCACGATGAGAAGTATTTTACGCGGGTGTTTAAAAAGGTAACCGGAATGACACCCAGCGAGTATAAGAAAAATCATTGAGAGGACAGCTTATGAGAGAACGATTATTTTATGAGACAACGGTATTTAAGCGAGATCAGAAGTGTGTAAGTAAGGGAGAGGTTTTGTTTGTACCGGATGTGGATGTGGAAAATAATGTGATAAATATTTATCCGTCTGTAAGGGGACAAAAATTTGAGGGATTCGGCGGAGCTTTTACAGATTCTGCCGGATATGTATACGCCCAGATGGATGATGAGGACCGCAGGAAGCTGATCCATACTTATTTTGATACGGATGAAATGAATTACCGCCTTGGCAGGATCCATCTGGATAGCTGCGATTTTTCCATGGAACAGTATGAGGCAATGAGTGACCCGGAAGATAAAGAGATGGAGAGCTTTTCTCTGGAACGCGCCTTTCAGTATGTGATGCCGCTGCTCAGAGATGTGGAAGCTGTTTCCGGGCGGAAGGTGGAGCTGATGATCTCACCGTGGTCTCCGCCTGCATTCATGAAAACAAATGGGGAGCGGGTTCACGGAGGCTCACTGAAGGAAGAATACCGCGGATGGTGGGCGCAGTATATATGCCGGTACATCCGGAAGCTTCGCGAGGCAGGCTGCCGCATCACAAGAATGTCTCTGCAGAACGAACCGGCGGCGGTGCAGACCTGGGATTCCTGTGTTTATACTGCAGAACAGGAAAAAGAATTTCTGCGGGATTTCCTGTATCCGGCTCTGCAGGAGCATGGACTTGATGATATTGAAATTTTTATCTGGGACCACAATAAGGAACGGGTATTTGAGCGTGCCTGCAAGATCATTGATGAGACGACCGATCATATGATAACAGGGCTTGCTTTCCACTGGTACAGCGGAGATCATTTTGAAGCGCTTTCTTATGTAAGAGACCGGTTCCCCGGCAAAAAGCTTATTCTGTCAGAGGCATGTATTGAGTACAGCAAATACAGCGCGGATGATTATCTGGCAAATGCACAGAAGTATGCCCATGATATCATCGGCAATCTGAACCAGGGCATGACAGCTTTTTATGACTGGAATCTTCTTTTGGACGAGACAGGAGGCCCCAATCATGTGGGGAATTTCTGTGATGCACCGTATCTTTATGATACAAAAGAGAAAAAGCTTCTGGAACGCAACACGCTTTCCTATATCCGTCATTTCAGTCATTTTATCCAGCCGGGAGCAACTTGGATCGGCACAAGCCGGTACACGGATGAAATTGATGCGACGGCATTTGAAAAACCGGACGGGGTGATCCAGGCAGTGCTTCTTAACCGTGAAAAAGAAGAAAAAAACGTGAAGCTGCGTATAGAAGGTATGGTCGCGAAGATCTGCCTTCCGGCGGAATCTATCACGACAGTAACCATTTAAAACAGTATGGGGGACCGTTGGTCCCCTTTTTTGTTGCCATGCATACGACAAAAATGTCCGGTGGATGTTTTTAGCTGCCATGTATCCGAAGGAAGCTGCCGGTGGAAGGTCCTGTAGGTGTGTACGCTGATTGTATATAAAAAAATACAATTCGAAATAGCATTAATAGTTGACGAAAAGTTTATTAATAGTATAATCGAATTCAGGGCGAAAAGTTTAGTAAAAAGTGATTTTTAGTTTAGAACGGCAAGGACAGAAAAAGGAGAGCGAGGGCAAATGGAACAGGACTATGTGAATGCCCAGATCGGCAAAAAGATAAGAGATCTGCGCAATCGCAACGGGTTGACACAGCAGGATCTTGCAGACCGGGCGGAGCTGACGAAGGGATTTATTTCGCAGCTTGAGCGCGGGCAGGTATCGCCGTCCATCGTGACGCTGCTGGATCTGATCGAGTGCCTTGGAACGACAGCGTCCGATTTTTTCAAGGAAGCGGTGGAGGAACAGATCGTGTTCACGGAGGAAGGCTTTTTTGAAAAGGTAGACGAGGGCGGAAACAGTATTCAGTGGATCGTGCCGACGGCGCAGAAGTATCAGATGGAGCCGCTTCTGGTGGTGATGCAGCCGCATCAGAGCCTGGATGAGGATAAACCGCACGACGGAGAGGAATTTGGATATGTGATTTCCGGGAAGCTAAATCTTTATCTGGGAGATCAGGTTTATCATGTAAAGTCGGGAGAAAGCTTTTATTATCCCGCCAAGCGTAAGCATAGGATAGAAAACCCCGGCAACCGGCCGGCAAAATTTATCTGGGTAAGCACGCCGCCGATGTTTTAAGGCGGGCAATAAAAAATATACAGAAATTATGAGGGAGTTGCGATGGAGCAGAGAGAAAATATTATTGAATTAAAACATATCACAAAAACATTTGAGGACGGTTTTCACGCTGTAGAAGATTTCAACCTGGAGGTGAAGCGTGGAGAATTTGTGACATTTTTGGGACCATCCGGGTGCGGAAAGACGACAACGCTGCGCATGATCGCAGGCTTTGATATTCCGACGGAGGGGGAAATTCTGCTGAACGGAAAGCCGATCACGAATCTGCCGCCGCATAAGCGTCCGATCAACACGGTGTTTCAGCGCTACGCTCTGTTTCCGCATATGAATATTTTTGACAATATCGCATTTGGTCTGAAGCAGAAAAAGACGCCGAACAACGTGATCGAAAAGAAGGTCAAAAAGGTTCTGGAGCTGGTGGATCTGGAGGGCTTTGAGAATCGCCGCGTTTCCACGCTTTCCGGCGGGCAGCAGCAGCGTGTTGCAATCGCGCGCGCGGTAGTAAATGAACCGGAAATCCTGCTTTTGGATGAGCCGCTGGGCGCGTTGGATCTGAAGATGCGCAAGGAGATGCAGCTGGAGCTGAAGGCGATGCACAAGGAGCTTGGCATCACATTTATTTATGTGACGCACGATCAGGAAGAGGCGCTTACCATGTCGGATAAGATCGTGGTAATGTCCGAGGGAAAGACGCAGCAGATCGGTACGCCGGAGGATATTTATAATGAACCGAAAAATGCTTTTGTTGCGGACTTTATTGGAGACAGTAATATTTTCAACGGCATTATGACAGGGCACCTGCGGGCACGTTTCTGCGGCGGTGAGTTTGAATGTGTGGATGATGTGGAAGAGGGTACGCATATCACAGCGGTTGTTCGTCCGGAGGATGTGATATTGACGGCTCCGCAGGACGGCACGATCCGCGGCGTGGTAACCTCTGTGATATTTAAAGGGATGCATTATGAGATCACGGTGGCATCCGGTAAAAATGAGATGGTGATCCAGTCGGTGAAATCCGCGAAACCGGGGGATCCGGTGGGAATGCGCGTAGAACCGGATAATATTCATATTATGATCGCAGAAGATCACACAAATATTTTTGCAGTGGAAATTAATAAGAATCACAGGCTGGAGTATAACGGCGAGGTTCTGGATACCAGTCTGACAAAAATCATCAAGGGAAGTAAGCGCGCGGAGGACGGGACGCTTCTGGATGCATCGGGTGAAGAGATCGATCCGCGCAAGATCCGCGTGATGGCGGCGATCGGTCCGAATGATATAAAAATGACGGATCATCAGGATGAAGGGCTTGTGCAGGGCTACATCAGCAACTTAATCTACAAGGGCGACCACTACAGCTATGTCATACACACGGATATGGGGCAGGATTTTGTAGTGAATGATGAGTATCTGTGGAATATGGACGACCAGGTGGGGCTGATCATGCCGGTAGAAAAAATGAAATTTTCGGTGAAAAGATAGGAGGGGGAGCGATGGGAAAAATATCATTTTCCAGAAAAAGTCTGGGAATCCCCTATGCGCTTTTTCTGGCGCTTTTTGTGGTTGCGCCGCTTCTGGTGCTGATCTATTACGCGTTCACAAACGGGCAGGGGCAGTTTACGCTGTCAAATCTGACCGGGTTTTTCACGAACCCGAACACGCTGGGAACGCTTTGCTACAGCTTTGCAATCTCGCTCACGACGACAGCAGTCTGTCTGCTGCTTGCATACCCAACGGCGTATATTCTTGCAAAGAGTAAACTGAAAGCAAAGTCGGTGATCGTGATGATTTTTATTATGCCGATGTGGATAAATTTTTCTCTGCGCATTACGGCGCTGAAGGAAATTCTTACATTAATTGAAAATAACCTGGCATATTATCCGTTTCTTAACGCGGTAATTGGCATGACCTATGATTTTCTTCCGTTTATGATCCTGCCGATCTACAATACGATCGTGAAGCTGGATGAATCGCTGCTGGAGGCGGCGCGGGATCTGGGGGCGAATGACCGCGAAGCATTTTTAAAAGTGACATTGCCGCTCTCGGTGCCGGGAATCGTAAGCGGTATTGCTATGGTATTTCTGCCGGCAATGACAAACTATGTGGTGCTGGATATGCTGTATAACAGCACATACATTATGGGAAGTCTGATCAGCAGTTATTTTGCGGCTTATAACTGGAACGGCGGTTCGATGATCGCACTGATCCTTCTGGCGATTATCTGTCTGTTTACGCTGCTGACGAAGGGTATGGAAGAGGAAGAAAATCCGAGAGGGGGTGCACTGCTATGATGAAGAAAGTCTGGAAAGGCGTGATAATTGCATTTGTCCTGTTGTTTTTATATCTGCCGATTCTTGTTCTGGCAGTGTACAGCTTTACGGATGCCACACAGATTGGCGCGATCCGTGGATTTTCTCTGAAAAATTATGTGACATTATTTACGACGCCTGAGCTGCGGGATATGATCGTTGGAACGATCGCACTGGCATTTTCGGCGGCAGCGATTGCAACGCTGCTCGGTACGATGGGGGCAATTGGTTCTTTTTACAGCGGAAAGCGCGTATCATCTGCACTTTCCACAGTGAACCAGGTGCCGGTCGTGAATGCGGATGTTGTGACCGGATTTTCTATCTGCATCCTGCTTGTAGTGGTTCTGGGGGTGAGCAAGGATACCTTTGTGCCGCTGCTCGCAGGCCACGTGACATTATGCGCACCGTTTGTTTTCCTGTCGGTTGTCCCGAAGCTGAAGCAGATGGATCCGAGCATTTATGAGGCAGCGCTGGATCTGGGGGCAACGCCGGCGGAAGCGCTCTGGAAGGTCGTGATTCCGCAGATCCTTCCGGGAATCGTGTCCGGCTTTGCGCTGGCGGTTACACTGTCTCTGGACGATTATTTTGTTGCAACTTATACAAAGCCGGCTACCTTTGACACCATCAGTACCTACGTGGTAAATGCAACGAAAGGTTCTCAGACAACGATCAAAACGGCGCTGTGGGCATTGTCTACGGTAATCTTTGCGGTCGTTATTCTGATCGTTGTTCTGATGAACCTGCGGGCTCAGAAAGAGCCATCGGAAAGGGCGGAGGTGTGATAAGGATGAAAAAGAAAAAGCATTTTTTCGAACGCCGTCCGTTCGCCCGCGCGATACTTCCGGGAGGTACGGGGAGCGAATGGAAAAAAAGAATTGCTGCGGCGGTTCTCTGCAGCGTCTTACTGTGTGATGCGATGCCTGTGATCACATTTGCAGCCAGTGACGCGCAGGAAAATACAACACAGACAGCAGGAGATGCGCAGGCGGATGCAACACAGGTGGCAGGAGACGCACAGGCGGATACAACGGAAACAGCAGGAGACGCGCAGGCAGATGCAACACAGGCAGCAGGAGACGCACAGGCGGATGCAACGGAAACAACAGGAGACGCGCAGGCAGATGCAACGGAAACAACAGGAGATATGCAGGCGGAACAGCCGGGAAACATCCCGGAGGTTACGCTGCGGGTGTGCAACTGGGAGGAATATATTGACCTTGGCGACTGGGATGAGGAAGAGACGATCGATCTGGAGAGCGGGGACGTTATCGGCATAAATTCCATGGTGGAGGATTTCGAGGAGTGGTATCTGGAAACCTATGGGATTAAGGTAAATGTGGAGTATTCTACCTTTGGAACAAACGAGGATCTCTACAATATGCTGACTTTGGGTGATGAATACGACCTCGTCTGCCCTTCCGAGTACATGATCATGAAGCTGATGGCGCAGGGGCAGCTTGTGCCGCTGTCGGAGGAATTTTTTGACACATCGGATGAAAATAATTATTATATAAATGGAGTATCTCCCTATATCCGTTCGATTTTTGAGACAAAAGAGATTAACGGAGAGGCATGGGCGAAGTACGCAGCAGGCTATATGTGGGGCATCACCGGGATCGTGTACAATCCCGATCTTGTGTCGGAGGAGGATGCATCGAGCTGGAAGATTTTAGACGATCCGGCGTATTACCGGCAGGTGACGATCAAGGACAATGTGCGTGATTCTTATTTTGCGGCAGTGGGCGCACTGAAATCAGATTTACTTACGTCTGAGGAATTTCTGCAGGATGCGGATTATCAGAAAAACCTCGAAGAGGAGATGAACGATACATCTTCCGAGACGATCGCATTGGTGCAGGATTATTTACAGGATGTGAAAAATAACGCATATTCTTTTGAGACAGATTCCGGAAAAGCAGATATGGTGACGGGAAAGGTGGCGGCAAACTACCAGTGGTCCGGCGATGCAGTGTATACCATGGATCAGGCGGATGAGGATGAGTTTACGCTGGCGTTTGCGGTGCCGAAGGAATCCACCAATATTTATTTTGACGGCTGGGTGATGCTGAAAAACGGTATCAGAGGCGACGCAGCAAAGCAGCACGCTGCCGAGGCGTTCATTAATTTTAACTCCAGAGCGGATAATGTTATCCGCAATATGTATTATATCGGTTACACCTCTGTGATTTCCGGCGGAGAGGATGAGCGGATTTTTGAGTATGCCGACTGGTGCTATGGCGCCGAAGAGGATGAGGAAGAGGTTGTTGATTATGATATCAGCTATTTCTTTACAGAGGATGAAAACAGTGAGGATTATGTGATCACGGCTCCGGCGGACCAGGTGGGACGACAGCTTTCTGCGCAGTATCCGTCGCAGGATGCGATTGCAAGGTCGTCGATCATGATCTATTTTGATGATGCGCAAAATGAAGCGATTAACAAAATGTGGATCAGTGTGCGCTGCTTTAATATCAACGATATGCCAGTGTGGGCGTGGGTGCTGATCGCGCTGGCAGTTGTCGCGGGAGTTACAGCGCTGGCAGTGAAAAGACGCAGACGATGAGCCAGGAATTGATGAGTCAAGGATCGATGAACCAGGGATCGATGAGCCAGGAATCAATGAGCCAGGGATCGATGAACCAGGGATCAATGAGCGCAGGGATCGATGAGTCAGGGAGCGATGAGCGCAGGGATCGATGGGATCCGGGACGCGTCTGTGCCGCTTTGGAAGAGAGTGAAAGAGAGGAAACGTTATCATGAGGATGATGCTGGTAGGAGCGGGTGCTGTCGGGGAGAGCATTCTGAAGATCATGCAGTGGAGGGATCCGGAAGGCACATGGCTTCCCTATGTGCTGATCTGCGATTATGATGCGAAAAGAGCGCGGGAAGTGGCGGCGATGCTTGGAGATGATACGCGCTTTGCAGTGTCGAAGGTGAATGCGACAGATCGGGAGGAAATGAAGCAGCTCATCCGCACACATCATATTGATTTTGTGATGGATGCAGCGCCTCCCTTTGCAAGCAACATGATATTTGACGCGGCATTTGAGACAGGCTGCAATTATGCCAGCATGGGCACCTGGTCGGTGCCGATGGATGAGCCGGCTTACGGCCTGGGCATCGAAAACAGCTATCTGGAGCCAATGACGAAATACAATTTTGACCGTCATGAGGCATGGCACGCGAAGGGGCAGATGGCGGTGATCTGTCTTGGGATCGATCCGGGTGTTGTAAATGTATTTGCAAAATATGCAGCCACAGAGCTGCTGGATGAAATTTATGAGGCGCATGTGAAGGATGGAGGCAATCTGTCTGTCCCCGGAGCAGATCCTGACGACATCATGTTTGGTTTTAATGTGTGGACTGTGCTGGATGAGGTGATGAACCCAAATGTGGAATATGATGAGGATAAAGGCGGATTTCTTGTGGAAAAAGCGTTTGCCGGGCAGGAGACCTTTGAGATGCCGGAGGGCGTCGGATGCAACACACTGGTGAAGGTGGAGCATGAGGAGGTTGTGACATTGCCGCGCTATCTGAAGCAGTACGGTCTGAAGAAAGCAACCTTCAAGATCAGTCTCGACGAAAATCTTATCACAGCCTTAAAGGTGCTGGATAAGCTGGGGCTGCGCGGCATCCATCCGGTGCAGGTGGGAGATGTGCAGGTCGTACCGCGCGACGTGGTGGCGGCGTGCGCGCCGCAGCCGAAGGATATTGGCGATGAGATGACCGGTATGATGCTGGTAGGTGTTCATTGTATTGGAAAGAAGGACGGGAAGAGGAAGGAATACTTCCTGTATCAGCCCTTCGATAACCAGGAATCTATGAAACGCTGGGGCAGCCAGGCGGTGACGGCTCAGACCGGTTTTGGGGCGGCGCTGGCGTTGGAGCTGATCGGGCGTGGTATCTGGAAGGACGCCGGGGTATTCTCACCGGAATACTTTGATCCGAAGCCGTATCTGAAGCTGATGGAAGAAAGCGGATATCGCTATGAAATAAAGGAAATGTTGTAAATACAATATATTAAACGGAAACGGTGAGGAGAACGAAATCCCGATATTATTTGACACGGATAACCTTTTTATAGTATGATTAAAGATGCGAGAACATAGCAGTAAAGAGGGCCGAAATGGGGAAATTATTTTATATCATGGGGAAAAGCTCTACCGGAAAAGATACTATTTTTAAAGACGTATCAGAAAGAGAAGAGCTTGGTCTCAGAAATCTTGTGATGTATACGACCAGACCCATTCGTGAGAAGGAAACCGACGGCGTGGAGTATCATTTTGTCACGGAGGATGAAGCGGATGAGCTGCAGCGCCAGGGAAAAATCATAGAGCTGCGCGCGTATCATACGGTTCATGGTATCTGGAAATATTTTACTGTGGACGATGAGCATACGGACCTGGAGCATTACGATTATATTGCGATCGGGACGCTGGAATCGTATGTGAAATTAAAGGAATATTATGGTGATGGGAAGGTCATTCCCATTTATATAGAGGTAGACGACGGCAATCGCCTGGAGCGCGCGCTGAAGCGGGAGCGCAAACCGCAGAATCGCAAATTTGAGGAAATGTGCAGAAGATTTCTGGCGGATGCAGAAGATTTTTCTGAGGAGAATTTACAGAAGGCGGGGATTACAAAACGCTTCTGCAATGATAACGAGCGTGAGGAATGTATGCAGGAGATTGCGGATTATATTCGTCAGTGCCAGAAAGAAGGGAGCAGGGCATGAAAGGATTTCGTCAGATTATCGGGCATAAGGATGTGATCGGGCATCTGCAGAATGCGATTGCGACAAATAAGGTATCTCATGCCTATATTTTAAACGGGGAAAAGGGTTCCGGAAAAAAGACGATCGCACGCGTGTTTGCAAAAGCGCTGAACTGTGAGAGTGATGAAGAAAAACCATGTGATACATGTCACTCATGCCGCCAGGCGAACAGCGGAAATCACCCGGATATCATGGAGGTCACACATGAAAAACCGAACAGCATCAGTGTGGATGATATCCGTGAGCAGATCGTGGAAGATGTGCAGGTCCGCCCGTACAGCAGCCCATATAAGGTATATATTGTGAGCGATGCGGAAAAGATGACGATGCAGGCGCAGAATGCACTCTTAAAAACGATTGAGGAGCCGCCCTCTTATGTGGTGGTGCTGCTTCTTACCACAAATGCAGCGTCGCTCCTGCCGACGATTTTGTCGCGCTGCGTGATGCTGAATACCAAGCCGGTACCGGATTCTCAGGTACGCACATATCTTATGGAACATGTGAAGGTTCCGGATTATCAGGCGGATATTTGTGTTGCATTTGCGCAGGGAAATATTGGAAAAGCCGTGCAGCTTGCGACGTCGGAAAATTTTAATGAGATTAAGGGAGCGGCTATCCATCTGCTGACACATCTGAAGGACATGGATATCGGGGAGATCACGGCGGCGGTGAAGGCGGTATCTGAGTTTAAGGTGGATGTCCGCGATTATCTGGATATCCTTGCGGTCTGGTACCGTGACGTGCTGTATTTTAAGGCGACAAACGATGCGAATGGTATTATTTTCCGCGAAAATCTGCGCGCTATCCAGGAACAGACGCGGTGCATCTCTTATGAGGGGATCGAGCGGATCCTGGAGGGCATTCAGAAAGCCAGGACACGTTTGACGGCAAATGTAAATTTTGAATTGACGATGGAACTGTTGTTCCTTTTGATAAAAGAGAATGGAGAATAGCATGACAAAGATAGTTGGAGTCAGATTTCGCACCGCCGGAAAAATTTATTATTTTGATCCGAAGAATATGATGATAAAACGCGGCGAGCATGTGATCGTTGAGACTGCGCGCGGAATTGAGTACGGGCGGGTGGTCACCGGAACGCGCGATGTGCCGGAGAATACCGTGGTCCAGCCGCTCAAGCCGGTTCTGCGCATCTCTACGGCGGAGGACGACGAGCGGGTGCGCAGAAATCACATAAAAGAAAAGGAAGCATATAAAATATGTCAGGAAAAAATCCGCAAGCATAAGCTGGAAATGAAACTGATTGATGCGGAATACACTTTTGATAACAATAAAGTGTTATTCTACTTTACAGCGGACGGACGTATTGATTTCCGTGAGCTGGTGAAGGATCTGGCGTCTGTTTTTAAGACGAGAATTGAACTTCGCCAGATTGGCGTGCGCGATGAGACGAAAATTCTGGGCGGCGTCGGCTCCTGCGGGCGGCCGCTCTGCTGTCATTCGTATCTGTCGGAGTTTGCGCCGGTCTCTATCAAGATGGCAAAGGAGCAGAACCTTTCTTTAAATCCGACAAAAATTTCGGGCGTCTGCGGCAGACTGATGTGCTGTCTGAAAAATGAAGAAGAGACGTATGAATATCTGAACAGCCGCCTGCCGAACAACGGCGATTATGTGACGACTGTGGACGGACTGAAGGGCGAGGTGCAGAGCGTTAATGTGCTGCGCCAGACAGTGAAGGTACTGGTAGATGCGGACGATGAAAAGGAACTGCGCGAATATCCGGTACAGGAGCTGAAATTTAAGCCGCGCAGAAAGAAGGAACGCAGGAAAGATAACCGACAGGACAAGGATCGGGAGAAAGATAATCGGCAGGAAAAAGATTGGGAGCTTGCCGAGCTGGAAGCGATGGAAAAGAAGGAAAAAAGGGAAGGAAAATCCAGGCTAAATGAAGATTGAGCTTTATGAGGGCGAGAGGATAGACGATCTGCAGCGCAATGGCTACCGCATTATCCAGAGCAGAGACGGGTTTTGCTTTGGGATGGATGCGGTACTTCTCTCTGGTTTTGCCAGGGTGCGGGAGCGCGAGCATGTTCTGGATCTCGGCACTGGTACGGGAATCATCCCGATCCTGCTTGAGGCGAAGACGCCTGGGGAGCATTTTACCGGGCTGGAGATTCAGAAAAAAAGTGCGGATATGGCGCGGCGGAGCGTGGAGCTGAACGAATTGTCGGACAGGATTTCCATAGTAGAAGGAGATATTAAAGAGGCTGTGTCCATGTTTGGAAGAGCCTCTTTTGATGTGGTGACATCCAATCCCCCGTACATGACAGGGAACCATGGACTTGTAAATCCGGAGCTGCCGAAAGCGATCGCGCGTCATGAAGTTCTCTGCACGCTGGAGGATGTGATCGGACAGGCGTCCGGACTTTTGCGTGAGAACGGCAGGTTCTATATGGTGCATCGTCCGTTCCGGCTGGCGGAGATCATGACGATGATGGTGAAATATCATCTGGAGCCAAAACGGATGAAGCTGGTTTACCCCTATATTGATAAGGAACCGAACATGGTCCTGATCGAGGGGCTGAAGGGCGGAAAAAGCCGCATTACGGTGGAAAAACCGCTGATCGTATATAAAGAACCGGGTGTGTATACCGACGAGATTTATGATGTGTATGGGTATTGAGGAGGATGACATGGCGGGGAAATTATATTTGTGTGCGACGCCGATAGGGAATCTGGAGGATATGACGCTGCGCGTGCTGCATACCCTGCAGGAGGTGGATCTGATCGCGGCGGAAGACACACGCAACAGCATTAAGCTGCTGAACCATTTTGAGATTAAGACACCGATGACGAGCTATCATGAATACAATAAAATTGAGAAGGCGAAGGATCTGATCCGTCAGATGCAGGAGGGAAAGAATGTCGCCCTGATTACGGATGCGGGGACACCGGGCATTTCCGATCCCGGTGAGGAGCTGGTGCGCATGTGCTATGATGCCGGCGTGGAGGTGACGTCCCTTCCGGGTGCGTGCGCCTGCGTGACGGCGCTGACGCTTTCCGGGCTGCCCACGCGCAGATTTTGTTTTGAAGCGTTTTTGCCGACGGAAAAAAAGGAGCGCCGGGAAATTTTGAAGGAGCTGGAGGAGGAGACGCGGACGATCATTCTCTACGAGGCGCCGCATCGCCTGGTGCGCACGCTGGAAGAGCTGGCGGAATTTTTGGGAGAGCGCAGAATTTCTGTCTGCCGTGAGCTGACAAAAAAGCATGAAACGGTGTTTCAGGCGACTGTGGCCGAGGCTTTGGAGTATTACCGGGAGAATGCACCGAAGGGCGAGTGTGTGCTGGTGATCGAGGGAAAAAGCCGCGATGCTATTCGGGCAAAGGAGCAGCAGCGATGGGAAGAGCTGTCCGTGGAGGAGCACATGGAACATTATCTTTCACAGGGAATTGAGAAAAAAGAGGCGATGAAGCTGGTTGCAAAAGACCGCGGCGTTTCAAAGAGAGACATTTACCAGGAGCTGCTGCAGTGAGGAGGTGGCTGTGTGAAACAGCGTGAGTATGCATACGATAATTTAAAATTTTTATTGATTATTTTTGTGATTGCCGCGCATTTTTCAGATTTTTACACAGGACTGGAGGGTGACGGTTTTTTGGAGCTTACAGCTGCTGCGCGCGGAATGTACGGAGCGATCTGCATTTTTGTTATGCCGGCGTTTGTGTTTGTGAGCGGTTTGTTTGCGAAAAGTGCTTTGTCGGACAGGTCGCGTGCGCTGAAAAAGGTCGGTGAATTTCTGCTTTTGTATGTTTTGTGCAAAGTATTTCTGGGGCTTCCGTCCATGATTTTGCGCCGCACTTTGGATTTTAATTTGTTTTCAGAAAGCGGGATCCCGTGGTTTATGCTCTGTATGGCGTGGTGGTTTCTGGCGACATGGATTTTAAAGAGGTTTATTCTTTCGGATGATCTGCGGACAGAGAATTATGCGGGGGCGCAGACAGTGCAAAATCCTCCGCAGATAAAGAAGCGCAATACAGGAATCCTGTTTGCGGGGAATGTTGCTTTGGCGTGTATACTTGGCTATACAAATATTGTCGGCGATTTTCTCTGCCTTTCCAAGATGGTCGTGTTTTATCCGTTTTTTCTGGCAGGCTATTGTCTGGATGCGAAAAAGCTGATCGCGGGCGTTCAGAAACCGGTTCACAGGATTGTGGGCATGGCAGGGCTTCTGCTGCTTTTGCTGACGGCAGTTTTGCAGCCGGATTTTTTGTATGCGCTGCGCCCGATCCTGAATGGAAGGGGAAATGCCTACGCTCTGGCGGCGGAAAATTTTACCGGCATATTCGCACACTTTGTCGATCCGGCATTTGGCGCATTCTGGCGCCTGGCGTATTATGCGGCGGCAGCATTTATGATCTACTGTCTGCTTGCAGTCATTCCAAGGAAAAAGCTGCCGACCTCTGTATTTGGCTCGCGGACTTTGCAGGTGTACTTTCTGCATTATATTTTCCTCTATCCGCTGAAAATAGTTCCTGTTGTAGAAAAAATGCAGGCATTGCTGCCGACGTGGGTATGCGTGATATTTATTTTGGCTGTGAGCGCGGGGCTTGCGGCGCTGTTGTCACTGCGCTTTGTCACGGCGGCATTTAACCGGGTTGTGAGATTAGGAAAAGCATAAAAGCAAATTACAGGGATAATATGATGGGCTAAGTGTGATCCGCGCTTCTATATTCTGCGCAAGCGCATAAAATATACAAAAGTGTGGACGTGCGGGGAATACCATGAATTTTTTATGGGGTGGAATGATCGTTATTGGCATTTTATATGGTGCGGTAAACGGCACTATGCAGGAGGTGGCGGATGCGGCGCTGGTCTCGTCAAAGGAAGCGGTAACGCTCTGCATTACGATGGCAGGTGTGATGTCGCTCTGGGTGGGACTTATGAAAATAGCGGAGGAAAGCGGGATGGTAGCGGGTCTTACCCGGGCGCTCTTCCCTTTTATCCGCTTTATGTTTCCACAAATTCCAAAGGAGCACCCGGCGAATCAGCATATCAGCATGAACATCATTGCGAATGTGCTGGGGCTTGGCTGGGCGGCGACGCCGGCGGGATTGAAGGCGATGGAGAGTCTGGCGGAACTGGAGGAGGAGAGAAGGAGGGACGTTGCCGGAAAGACAGAGGCGGATATAATACATAACGGATGGGAGAAAAAGTCGGCTGATATGGCACAAAGCAGTGTGGTACAAAGTGGAGTGGCACAAGGCAGTGCAGCACATAAAAAGAATGGTCGCCACAGGTGGGAAAGAGGAGGGATGCCGCCAGGAGTTGCCAGCAATGAGATGTGTACGTTTCTGATACTGAATATTTCATCGCTGCAGCTCATTCCGGTGAATATTATAGCTTATCGGGCGCAGTATGGGAGCGTGAACCCCACGGCGATTGTCGGGCCGGGGATATTGGCAACGGCAGTAAGTACGGGTGTGGCGGTGGTTTTTTGTAAGGTGATGGATAATAGGAGGCAGAGGGCGTAGACCCTCTGTTTTTATTGCTACTAAAATTAATAAAACGAATTAAAACGAATAAAAATGGTTTAAATATATTTAAAATGTGTTATAATAAATAAAAAAGGAATGGAGGAAAATATATGAAGTTACGTGCAGAAGATGTATTTCGACCGGGGGCATTTCCGGAATATACTTATATATCAAGAAAATCCTCAATTTCTGATTTATCATATGAATTTCGCCTGATGCAGGCAATTAAGGTTTCCGGATTTTTAACTTCGCTGGTTGGACCTTCTAAGATGGGGAAAACAATTCTCTGCGAAAAAGTAATTGGCTTTGAAAATATAGTAGAAATTTCAGGAGCGGATTTTGAGGAAAATACAGATTTTTGGAAGCTGGTTGCGGCAAAGGCGGGACTTGCTTATGAAGGGCAGTTTGCGTCAGAAAAGAAAATTGCCGAAACTAGTGACAAGTATACAAAGAAAGAAACATTTTCTTTGACGAAAGATAAAATTATTGAGTATTATAAAAAGAAAAATCTTGTGCTAGTAATAGACGACTTTCACTATGCACCGAAAGATAAGAGGATGCAGGTTGCACAGCAGTTAAAGGATGCAATACGCAGAGGTTTTAAAGCAATCGTTGTATCGCTTCCGCATCGGGCAGATGAAGCGATTCGACAGAATGCAGACTTATCCGGAAGGTTAAGTTTGATTAACATGGAACCATGGGAAGTGGCAGACTTAAAGGAAATTGCAAAACTGGGTTTTTCCAGATTAGAGATAAAAATGGAAGATGAAATTGCAGAACAGATTGCAGTGGAAAGTTTGTCCTCTCCGCAGTTAATGCAGTATATTTGTCTCAACATTTGTACAATACTGGAAATGTCGGGGGATCAGGATGTTCAGATTGGTCAGGAAATTTTAGAAACAGCATATCGTTATACAACAGCAAATTTTGAATATGGCGATGTCGTATCATTGATGAAGAAAGGCCCGAATACACGGGGAAAAAGCAGGAATACTTTTCTGGTAAAAAGCGGGCAGCCCTGTGACCTTTATGAATTGATTGTAAGATCAATCGCGGAAAATCCGCCAATAATGAAATTAGAGTTTGAGGATGTAAAAAAACGAATATACGGTATGATTTCAGATGATTGTAAAAAACCAACCCCACAGGCTATTAAAGAAAGTCTTGCTAAATTGCAGGAATTATTACATGGAAGAGAGGACATTTTTAAGGTACTCGACTGGAAGGAAGGCGTTTTATATATTTTAGATCCGTTGTTTTTATTCTATTTGCGGTGGGGAGGCGGTAATAAATAATATGATGAATGGTATCAGAAGTTTGGGAAAGGCAAAGGAGCGTATACAGGCTGCCAATGATTCTCAGACATTTCAAAATGCGGTAGAGGCTTTGCGAGAATATATGAAAAGACTTGGGGTAGGGGCGCAGGAACTTCTTGTATTGGAAAGAATCGCGTATTATCCTCAAAATATATATTCTGACAGAGAGACAAAAGAAAATATGGAAGTTGCAAAGCACAGGGTGATTTCGTATATTGAAGATATGTTATGCGATAATGAAAAAGACGGACAGATTCTCGAGATTTTAAATAATTTTTATCTGTTTCTGGAAAATTTAATAGAACGAAAGCCGCATAAACGTGGAGGAATTCAGCAGGAGCAACTGGATGCTTTGAAAATAAAAAATGAATATGATGTGCAGCATTTATTATATGCATGTATCAAGCTACTGTATCCTATGGCAAGGGCTGAGGTTAGTGAAGACACTGGATATGGCACGGTCAGGACAGACATTTTTCTTGATGCCGACCATGTGATAGAAGTAAAGTGTACCAGAGAAAATATGAAATTAAAGAAACTGACCGAAGAAATAGAAGCGGATATGATACATTACAGCGCTGGAAATATTTATTTCTTTTTATATGATAAAGAAAAAATTATAGAAAATCCGATGGTTTTTAAGAAATGCTATGAGGAGAAAATAAAGGACAAGAAAGTACACATTATTATTCATCAGCCTAAAATCATGTAATTCAAATGATTAACGATTCAAAAATTTAAAAGGAGGGACTCACAAGCCCTCCTTTGCCTGTAGGCTTCGCAAGTTTCTACAGAACGATGAGTGTCCGCCACAGGTGGGAAAGAGGAGGGATGCCGCCAGGAGTTGTCAGCAATGAGATGTGTACGTTTCTGATATTGAATATCTCGTCGCTGCAGCTTATTCCAGTGAATATTATAGCCTATCGGAGCCAGTACGGAAGCGTGAGTCCCACGATCGTTGGGCCGGGGATATTGGCAACGGCGGTGAGTACGGGTGTGGCGGGCAATAAATTACAATATTATCGTGTACAAATAGATTCTGAAAGAATATAATAAAAATAGTAGTTGAAAGGCGTGCTTACGAAACAAAGAAAAGGACGGCATATTTAATATAAATAAGGACTGTACGCGAAAAACTGCGTTATAGATGACGGGAACAGGAACAATAAGACGCGCAGGAGGAGAGGAAAACAGAGAATGAAAGTACAGGAATTGCGCAGCCTGCTGGAAAAAGCAGACAGAAGCTATGTAGAAAAGGCATTTGCAGAAAGCTATAAGCAGCTGACGAAAAGCCAGAAGGAAGAAATAGATCCGGTTATTATTGACATCCTGGAAGGAAGAGAAGCGGAAAAAAAGAAAAAAGGAAGTGCAGTCAGCTTTGAAGAATTGGAACGGGAGATGGAGATCTTTTTTGAGAATGCCTATGCACAGAATTATTTTGCGCCGAATCGCGTGATTCCGAAAAGCCAGCGTCCCAAATGGCGCTTTATGGTAAAAAACTTTATATAAGAGCTGGAAAAGATTCCGGTGGAAAGTGAAAATTACGACAGAGCGGTGAAGCTTCTCACGGAGCTGTACAAGCTGATTTGCGAAGCATGCAATTATTATCTGTTTTCGACGGATGATGCATTCCGCTCTATTGGATGGAGACAGCCGGATTTATTTGCACTTCTGGTAAAAAAGACGTTTGCGGCGGGCTATACCAGAGAAAACATTTCCAGTCTGATTTCACTTGCCGTTTCGGGAGGTCTCAGCCGGGAAGCTCTGTATACTATGCAGGAAATGGTTCTGCTTTCAGAATTAAAGACGAGCGATGTAAAGCAGATAGCGATAGAAGAAGCAAAAAAGCTGACAGACGACCGGGAGAAAAAATGGAAGGAAACGAGTAAAAATAATAACCGGTGGTATGAGCTGGAGGAGGAAATAAACGAGCTTTGCGCAGTAATTCTGATGATTTCTGTTGAGCTGGCGGAGCCGGAGGAAGGAATAAAATTTTACTTTAAGCATGCGCAGAATTCAAACAGGGAGATTACATTGTACTGTGCGCTGCAGCTAATGGACTGGATGGAGGAAGAAGAGCTGTGGATAAAAGTATATGAATATGGAATCAGTAAAAAAATCAGACCGCGGGAGGGTTTGATAAAATCCTATGAGAAAAGGAAAAACAAAATGACTGGGGAAACAGAGGAAAATGCTGCGGCAGATGAGAAAGGTCCGGGTGAAAACATATGAGATATCTGGCTCACATTAATAAATATGGCGATGAGCAGACGGTAAAAGAACATCTGGAAAATACGGCAGTCCTTTGCGGGAAATTCGCGGAGAGCTTTGGCGCTTATGATGCCGGGTACTGCTGTGGGCTTCTGCATGATATTGGAAAGTATTCGCTGAAGTTTCAGCAAAGAATTCGTGGAAGTGAACAAAGGGTAGACCATGCAACAGCGGGAGCAAAAGTCTGCTGGGAGAAGAAGGGAATGTACCAGTTTTTAAGCTACTGCATAGCTGGACATCATGCCGGTCTGCCGGATACCGGAGGTTCCGGAGATATCAGTACAGACGGGACAATGACAGGCAGAATGAGGAAAAAGCTGGAAGATTTTGAAGCGTATGCAGAAGAAATTAAGATACCAATGCTGGGAAATCCTCCGTTTCAGCCGGTTAAATCAGAGAATATAGATTTTTTCTTCAGTATGTTTATCCGGATGCTGTATTCGTGTCTTGTCGATGCAGATTATCTTGATACCGAATCCTTTATGAATCGCAAAGAGCGTGTCAGAGAGCAGGGAGAGACGATTGCAGTATTGTGTGACAGGCTTGAGAAGCATATTTCGGACTGGCTTAAACAGGAAGATTTAAGCACTGTCAATGGAAGAAGAACAGAAATTCTGAAGCATTGTATGAAAATGGGGGAAGCAAATAAGGGGCTTTTCAGATTAACGGTTCCTACCGGGGGAGGAAAAACGATTGCGTCCCTTGCATTTGCTCTGAAGCACGCAGAAAAGCATCATATGGACCGGGTCATTTATGTGATCCCATATACAAGTATTATCGAGCAGAATGCAAAGGTATTTACTGAAATCCTGGGAAGTGAAAATGTACTGGAAAATCATTGCAATATAGATTATGAATCGGATGAAGAATTAAGACCTATGCAGCTTGCGGCTGAGAATTGGGATAAGCCGGTTATTGTTACAACCAATGTGCAGTTTTTTGAATCGCTCTTTTCAAACAAGTCATCCAGATGCAGAAAGCTGCATAATATGGCGAACAGTGTGATTATTTTTGATGAGGCACAGATGCTTCCGAACGATTATCTGAAACCCTGTATAGCGGCGATGGAGCAATTACTGCGTTATTATCGCAGCAGTATTGTGTTGTGCACGGCAACGCAGCCGGCACTGAAAAATATATTATCAGAGAATATCGATATCGCATCGGTAGAATTATGCCCGCGGATGGAAGAACAGTTCCGTTTTTTCAAACGCGTATCCATCCATAATCTGGAGCGGATTTCGGAAGACGAGCTGGTGCATAGGCTTGAGACGGAGCATCAGGCACTGTGTATTTTAAATACCAGAAAGCGTGCGCAGAAGATTTATCAACAGGTAAAAGGGGAAGGCGTGTATCACCTTTCCACAACGATGTATCCTGTCCACAGAAAAGCTATACTTGATAAAATAAGGGAGCGTTTAAAGAAACAGGAAAGATGCATTGTGGTATCTACCAGTCTTGTTGAAGCCGGAGTGGACCTGGATTTTCAGACTGTTTACCGGCAGATGGCGGGAGTGGATTCCATTATCCAGGCAGCAGGAAGATGCAATCGGGAAGGAAAACGGAATGCGGATACATGCTTCACATATATTTTCAGTCTGGAAGGGCGTGAGGATGTACCGGGACAGAGACAGCAGACGGAAATAACAGAAAGTCTTCTTTATGATAAAAGGAATCCGGACAGTCTGGATACAATTAACCGATACTTTAAAATGCTGTATCATTTTAAAGGAGATAATCTCGACAAAAAGAGAATTATGGATAAATTCAAAAAGAGTAATTTTCAATTTGCTACAGTGAGCAAAGAATTTACCATTATTGAAGAAAATACAAAAACGATTCTGATAACCAGAGAAGGAGAGGCGGCGGAGGTTTACGAAGAATTAAGACAGAAAGGGTTTACGAAAGGCTTGGTGAGAAAGATGGGGCAATATTGCGTGAACCTGCATGAAAATGATTTTCAGAAAATGTATGCGGCAGGGATTTTGGAAGAAATATCAGAAGATATGAAGCAGGACTATTTTGTACTAAGAGATAATGAAGCCTATACGGAGGATATGGGGCTGACTCTGGGTGTGGAATATGGACAGGCTGTAATATGGTAAAACAGGAGAGGGGATGCATGGTGTGTGCATCCCCTCTCGCATTGACATAACATAATAACCGTAAATATTTCAATCCGCAAGTGACTATTTTGTGAAAAAAATAGCCAAAAGACGTTTTCACTATACCATAAAGTTTGAAAAAAGTAAAAGTTCTAATTGACATTTTTATGATAGATGCTATGATGTATTTATAATAACCGTAAATGAAAAATAATTTGAAGGAGAAATTATGATATTATATCATGGAAGCAGACAGATCGTAGAATATCCGGAAATACGAAAAGCAAAGTTTAATAAAGACTTCTATTTTGGATTTTATTGTACACAGTATAAAACACAGGCAGAGCGCTGGGCGACCAGATATGGAAAAAAGGGGTATATTAATAGTTATGAATATACGCCGGATGAAAGTCTGAAATACTTGAAATTTGAAGAAATGACGGAAGAATGGCTGGATTTTGTTGTGGCATGCAGATTAGGACAACCTCATACATTCGATATAGTCTGCAAATAAAAAGTCAAGCAGAAATTGATGAACTTTGAAAATTTTATACAGGTTGAAATTAGGGCATAAACGTTAAGCCACCGGTTTACGCTGGCTTAAGAAAAAAGGAAGCCATATATTGTGCCACCTATAAGGGATGTTCACATTTTAATTTTTGAACATAGCCTACAGAACATCGGAATTCCCGGGCAATACGACGCATGGGAATTCCTTGTGCGATACATTCTCTGATAGCATCTTTCTCGCGGTCAGAGAATTTCGGTATCCTTCCGGCATTGCGTGGATTTTCGTTCGCTTTTATGACGGTTCCTCCAATGGACAGGGCATAATCCGCCGCGTCTTTCTCGGAGAAAAAACCAGCCACAACAGGCACGCCTTTGAGGACGAGATATCTGAAATTTACCTCGCAGGGATATGTTTTATATTCCATCCTTCTCCGCCTCCGTGTCGGATGTCTGGGGCAGTGAGGCAAGATATTCCTTTACCCGCCCGTAATAAATACGGAGAAATTTGTTCGCACCAGCGGTCATGTAGACGTAATAAGGTTTGCCCTGCGCCCGTTTTTTATCCATAAAGGCGTAAACGGGATCGTCAGCAGGGGAACGTTTGATGAGCCCGTCCATGATCTGGAACAGGGTTTTGCGCAGATACGGCGAGCCTTTCTTTGTGGTAGGCACACTTTTACGGATGCGCTGCCCGGAATCATCCTTTCCGGGGTCAACGCCGGCAAAAGCAGTCAGAGCCCCGCGGTGTGTAAACCGTGTCACATCCCCGATCTCAGACATGAGCTGGGGACCGAGGGTAGGCCCGACACCATCCATAGCCAGAACAACCGGATATTCCGGCAGCGCGGAAGCAGCCTTATCCATTTCCAGACGGAGGGATTCTACTGTCCGGGAAGCAGTATTAAGCATTGCCACAGCCTGCCAGATGAGCATTTTTGTGTTGTCATCTTTTGGAAATACGGCGATCAGGTCAGAAGAGGCATGGTAGATATTTTCCGCTTTCTGTGCGCTGAAATTATAACCTTTGCGTTTGCACCAGTTCTGGTAATGCTTTTTGAAGGCTTCCGGCGACCTGGAGCGGACACAGTCCACATGCCAGTAGGTATGGACAAAATCCACCCATTTCTGGCTGCCATCGCTGCGCGCAGGGCTGTCAAAGAAGTCATTAGCACCCGGATAAGTCTGGTCAAGCAGGGCAATAAGATTGTTTTTCATGGCAGTTTTCTGTGCCATATAGAAGCCGAACTGTCGGTTCATGGTTTTTAATTGGTTGCGTGTTTTATCCATGATTCCATATTGCTTCAGTTTTGCCCAGCGGTCAAGAGTATAGCGTGCGATTTTTTTGGAATCCGCTTTGTCGGTCTTTGGAGTGCGCAGGGAATCATCCCCGAAGTTCCTGATGAGAATGGGGTTTACGGCGCTAACAAAGATACCGGCGTCAGAAAGCCACATGGCGACCGGCTCGTAGTACCTTCCGGTGTGCTCCATGCAGACCTTCGTCTCCCCGTCAAGCTCCTTTATCTGCCCGATCAGTCCGTTGATAGCGGACTGTGTATGGGGAATGTCGCGGGGAGGCATCAGGACAACGTCGCCAGGCCTGCGGATGGTAACAGTGCTCTTGCCTTTGGAAACATCAATACCAACAGCGTTCATAATGGATACTCCTTTACAATGAATCAGCAATGGTCAATACCAGATTTACTCATTGCCTGTTCAATCTACTGGGTATCACACGAACGCCTGTGGGTTCAACCTGCGTAAAACGAATGCTGCGAATGAGGGCTGGTTGGCTGACTAAATTACGGACGTAAAGTCCTAGTAGAAGGTGGCCAGACCTATTGCCTTACTCATTCTAACAGCTTAAGCAACAAGATGGGTAATTCCTTACTGGCTGTAAGGGGTATTAACCATAAATACATTGTAGTCTGCAAATAAAAAGTCAAGCAGAAATTGATGAACTTTGAAAATTTTATACAGGTTGAAATTAGGGCATAAACGTTAAGCCACCGGTTTACGCTGGCTTAAGAAAAAAGGAAGCCATATATTGTGCCACCTATAAGGGATGTTCACATTTTAATTTTTGAACATAGCCTACAGAACATCGGAATTCCCGGGCAATACGACGCATGGGAATTCCTTGTGCGATACATTCTCTGATAGCATCTTTCTCGCGGTCAGAGAATTTCGGTATCCTTCCGGCATTGCGTGGATTTTCGTTCGCTTTTATGACGGTTCCTCCAATGGACAGGGCATAATCCGCCGCGTCTTTCTCGGAGAAAAAACCAGCCACAACAGGCACGCCTTTGAGGACGAGATATCTGAAATTTACCTCGCAGGGATATGTTTTATATTCCATCCTTCTCCGCCTCCGTGTCGGATGTCTGGGGCAGTGAGGCAAGATATTCCTTTACCCGCCCGTAATAAATACGGAGAAATTTGTTCGCACCAGCGGTCATGTAGACGTAATAAGGTTTGCCCTGCGCCCGTTTTTTATCCATAAAGGCGTAAACGGGATCGTCAGCAGGGGAACGTTTGATGAGCCCGTCCATGATCTGGAACAGGGTTTTGCGCAGATACGGCGAGCCTTTCTTTGTGGTAGGCACACTTTTACGGATGCGCTGCCCGGAATCATCCTTTCCGGGGTCAACGCCGGCAAAAGCAGTCAGAGCCCCGCGGTGTGTAAACCGTGTCACATCCCCGATCTCAGACATGAGCTGGGGACCGAGGGTAGGCCCGACACCATCCATAGCCAGAACAACCGGATATTCCGGCAGCGCGGAAGCAGCCTTATCCATTTCCAGACGGAGGGATTCTACTGTCCGGGAAGCAGTATTAAGCATTGCCACAGCCTGCCAGATGAGCATTTTTGTGTTGTCATCTTTTGGAAATACGGCGATCAGGTCAGAAGAGGCATGGTAGATATTTTCCGCTTTCTGTGCGCTGAAATTATAACCTTTGCGTTTGCACCAGTTCTGGTAATGCTTTTTGAAGGCTTCCGGCGACCTGGAGCGGACACAGTCCACATGCCAGTAGGTATGGACAAAATCCACCCATTTCTGGCTGCCATCGCTGCGCGCAGGGCTGTCAAAGAAGTCATTAGCACCCGGATAAGTCTGGTCAAGCAGGGCAATAAGATTGTTTTTCATGGCAGTTTTCTGTGCCATATAGAAGCCGAACTGTCGGTTCATGGTTTTTAATTGGTTGCGTGTTTTATCCATGATTCCATATTGCTTCAGTTTTGCCCAGCGGTCAAGAGTATAGCGTGCGATTTTTTTGGAATCCGCTTTGTCGGTCTTTGGAGTGCGCAGGGAATCATCCCCGAAGTTCCTGATGAGAATGGGGTTTACGGCGCTAACAAAGATACCGGCGTCAGAAAGCCACATGGCGACCGGCTCGTAGTACCTTCCGGTGTGCTCCATGCAGACCTTCGTCTCCCCGTCAAGCTCCTTTATCTGCCCGATCAGTCCGTTGATAGCGGACTGTGTATGGGGAATGTCGCGGGGAGGCATCAGGACAACGTCGCCAGGCCTGCGGATGGTAACAGTGCTCTTGCCTTTGGAAACATCAATACCAACAGCGTTCATAATGGATACTCCTTTACAATGAATCAGCAATGGTCAATACCAGATTTACTCATTGCCTGTTCAATCTACTGGGTATCACACGAACGCCTGTGGGTTCAACCTGCGTAAAACGAATGCTGCGAATGAGGGCTGGTTGGCTGACTAAATTACGGACGTAAAGTCCTAGTAGAAGGTGGCCAGACCTATTGCCTTACTCATTCTAACAGCTTAAGCAACAAGATGGGTAATTCCTTACTGGCTGTAAGGGGTATTAACCATAAATACATTGTAGTAGTAGAAGGTCCTATGGCGGATGATGCAATATTTAATTATGTACAGAACTTTATAGATAAAAAAATTTCGAGAGCCGCTTTTTGGGAGCTGGCAAAGTTTAACCACCCTACGCATCAGATTAGTTTTCACACAATTTCAGCGCTAAATACATTAGTATTTGAAGGAAGTGAGGAAGTATATGGGAAGCAAAAATAATAATAAATTATTTTTCGCCTGCAGCTTGATTGAATTTATCGGGAGAAAAACAAAGAGAAGAAGAAAAGAAGTGGCAGACCTTCTTGGAAGGGATACACTGGAGCGTATTTACGAATATGCAGATGTTTTTCATTGCGAGCCGATAGAAAAGGTTGCGGCGGAATTTATTGAAGAAGCACAGATTGGAGAAGGGACATTTGATAACGAGAGGGAGTGCCGGTATCGTGTTCCGGACTACTGGACGATAGGAGAAGTATATGAAAGGCTGATTGAAGACAGCTATTCTGATAATGACGTCGTAAAAGGAATGTGGGAAGTTTACCATTCGTGGATTGACGACAGTATTTCCGATTACAATACAGATTTTTATTTTCAGCCGCGGGATTATATAGCGGCATGTTATAAAGAGGGCGTTGTATTATAAGACAGGGAGAAGGTGAAGTATGGCAAAGGGAGTTAAGGTTAGGGTCTGGGGAGATTACGCGCTATTTACCAGACCGGAGATGAAGGTGGAGAGGTGTTCCTACGATGTTATCACGCCGTCTGCGGCGCGGGGGATTCTGGAAGCAATCTACTGGCATCCGGGGATGCGGTGGGTCATAGACCGGATTTATGTAAAAAAGCCGATCCAGTTTACCAGTGTGCGCAGAAATGAAGTAAAGAGTAAAATTCTGGCAAGTAATATACTTCCAGTGTACAATGGCAAGCAAGACCAGCTCTGCATCAGCAGTAAAGCAGAAATTGTACAGAGAGCTTCTCTGCTGCTCAGAAATGTGGAATATGTCATAGAAGCGCATTTTGAAATGACAGAAAAGGCAAATGAAAGCGATAATCCAGGGAAATTTAAGGACATCATTATGCGAAGGCTTAGAAAAGGGGAATGCTTTCATACGCCATATTTTGGGTGCCGGGAATTTCCGGTAAAGTTCTGCCTGTGCGAAGAAGAAGAGGTTTTGACCGCCTATGAGAATGAAGATGAGCGGGACCTGGGTTTTATGTTATATGATATGGATTATTCTGACAGGAACAATATTCAGCCGATGTTTTTCCGGGCAATTATGAAAAAGGGAATCATTGATGTACAAAATTGCGAGGTGGTTCGATGATTTTACAGGCTTTGGTAAATTATTATGAGACATTGCAAAACGCGGGAAAAATAGCGCAGCAGGGCTGGTGTCAGGCTAAGGTTTCCTTTGCACTGAATCTGGATGCAGAGGGTAGACTGAAGGGAATTATCTCTCTGAAAACAGAAAATACTGTGGGAAAGAAAAAAGTAGTGCTTCCAGCGGTTAAGATGGTACCCGAAATGGTAACGAGGTCCTCAGGTATATCGGCTAATTTTTTATGTGATAATTCGAAATATCTGCTTGGAATAGATGCGCAGGGAACTGGAAAAAGAGTCCTGGAATGTTTTGAGGCAGCGAAAAACAGGCACCTGGAAATTTTAAAGTCGGCGGAGGGGAAATTTGCGTCGGCTGTAAAAGCCTTCTTTTCGACGTGGGAGCCGCAGCGTGCAAAGGAGTATCCTGCCTTGCAGGAAATGTGGGAAGAGATTACCGGAGGAGGCAATCTTATTTTTGTGATGGACGACGAAGATGCGCAGGATGATGAAGAAATACGCCGGGCGTGGAAGGAATTTCTTGACAGTGAAAGCAGTGGACGGGAAGGAATCTGTATGGTAACTGGAAAAAAGACAGAGATTGCCCGGATTCATTCTACGATTAAAGGGGTGCAGGGAGCGCAGTCAAGCGGTGCGGCGCTGGTATCTTTTAACGGTCCGGCATTTGAATCCTACGGAAAGGAGCAGAGCTACAACGCGCCGGTGGGGAAGTATGCAGCTTTTGCTTATACGACAGCTTTGAATTATCTGCTGGCACAGAGAGATTACGTGTTCCGTTTTGGAGATACGACCGTTGTATTCTGGGCGGAGGACGGAGAGGAGGCTTACCAGGAGGTTTTCGGGTGGTCGCTGGAACCGCCGAAGGATAATCAGGAAGAAATAAAGAATATTTTTAAAAACCTCAGATTGCAGAAAGCGATTAATATTGAAGGAATAGAGCTGAATAAAAATCAGAGGTTTTATATACTGGGGCTGGCGCCGAATGCTGCGAGACTGTCTGTCCGATTCTATTACGAAGACAGTTTTGGAAATCTTCTGGAAAATATGCAGAAACATTATCAGAGAATGGAGCTGGTGAAGCCCTCCTGGGAAGAACGGGAGTATCTGGGAACCGGGGCAATGCTTTATGAGACTGTTAATCAGAAATCGAAGGACAAAAAAACGGTTCCGAATCTGCCGGGAGCGTTGCTCAGAGCGATTTTATCTGACAGCAGGTATCCGGAAAATCTGTACAGCAGCACTTTGATACGGATTCGTGCGGAGCAGGGAAAGATTACATGGGGAAGAGCGGCTATCATTAAGGCGTATCTGATAAAAAATCATCAACTGGAGAAGGGGGAAAAATTTGTGGGATTAAATGAGGAAACAAACGACACGGCGTATGTGCTGGGAAGGCTGTTTGCGGTGCTTGAAGCAGTGCAGGAGGAGGCGAATCCGGGAGTTAATGCTACAATAAGAGACCGGTACTTTAATTCTGCCTGCGCAACTCCGGGGGCGGTATTTCCAATTCTGATGAAGCTGAAAAACAGTCATATCCGGAAAATTGAAAGACAGAAAATTGGAAAAAAAGTGTACCTGGAAAACCTGTTGACACAGTTGATGGGGAAAATAGAAGATTTTCCCAAGAGGCTTACGCTGGAGGAGCAGGGACATTTTATCCTTGGATATTATCATCAGGTTCAGAAAAGGTACGAAAAAAAGGAGGAAGCATAAATGAGAGAAGTAATTAAAAACAGATATGAGTTTGTAGTTTTATTTGATGTGGAGAACGGAAATCCGAATGGAGATCCGGATGCGGGCAACATGCCAAGAATTGATCCAGAGACTGGTTTTGGACTGGTTACGGACGTATGCCTGAAGCGTAAAATCAGAAATTATGTGGAAACGGTAAAAGAAGATGAAGCGGGATATGGCATTTATATCAGAGAAGATGTTCCGCTTAACAGAAGTGATAATAAGGCATATGAATATCTTGGCGTCGACGACAAGACGGTGAAGGAGCTGAAAAAGAAGGACCCGGAAGCAGATATAAAAATCAGAGATTTTATGTGCCGGAATTTTTATGATATCCGGACCTTTGGAGCTGTTATGACTACTTTTGTGAAAGCTTCCTTAAATTGCGGGCAGGTGAGAGGACCGGTGCAGTTGGGCTTTGCCAGAAGTATTGACCCGATTATCAGCCAGGAGGTGACAATCACCAGAGTTGCGATTACCACGGAGAAAGATGCAGAAAATAAGAGTACGGAGATGGGACGGAAAAATATTGTTCCGTATGCGCTGTACCGGGCGGAAGGCTATGTTTCGGCAAATCTGGCGAGAAAGGTCACTGGATTTTCGGAGGATGACCTGGAGCTGTTGTGGGAAGCGATTATTAATATGTTTGAACATGACCATTCGGCAGCAAGAGGAAAGATGGCTGTACGGGAGCTGATTGTATTTAAGCACAGCAAAGAATTAGGGGATTGCCCTGCATACCGGTTATTTGATGCGATTGAAGTAAGAAGAAAAGATGAGGTGGTATATCCGAGAAAATACCAGGATTATGTGGTGGATATCAATGAAGAAATGATACCGGATACCGTTGAAATGCAAAGGAAAATATAATGGAATATAAGGAAGACGAATATCTGATGCTTTCCGGAATCCAGCATTTTCAGTTTTGCAGACGTCAGTGGGCATTGATTCATATTGAACAGCAATGGGCGGAAAATGTACATACTGTTGCAGGAGAACTGATGCATAAGAAGGTGCATGACCCGTATCTGGCAGAAAAGCGAAGGGATGTATTGATTACCAGGGCGCTTCCGGTTGCTTCGCGGACGCTTGGAATCAGCGGGGAATGTGATGTGATAGAATTCCATAAAAGCAGTGATGGCGTGAAGCTGCATGGACACAGAGGCTTTTATGAGATTTATCCGATAGAATATAAAAAAGGAAAACCAAAGCAGTCGGAAGAAGATGTTTTGCAACTGACAGCACAGGCCATGTGCCTGGAGGAAATGTTTTCTGCTGATATTCCAGAAGGTGCGCTTTTTTACGGAGAAACGAAGAGGCGTGAACCGGTTAAGATAACGGCAGAACTAAGGAAACAGGTGGCAGATATAACGACGGAGATGCATCAATATTATGACAGAAAATATACTCCGCAGGTGAAATATAATAAACGCTGCAGCGCATGTTCTTTAAAAGATATATGTATGCCTGGAATGGGAAAGGCGGTTTCTGTTGAGAAATATCTTATGCAGGCATTGGGAGACATGGAATGAAAAAATTGATGAATACATTATATGTGACATCAGAAGATAGTTATCTGTCTTTGGATGGAGAGAATGTTGTTGTATTGGATAAGGAACGTGAGATAGGCAGGCTTCCATTGCATAATCTGGAAGGAATTGTCTCGTTCGGATATCGAGGGACAAGTCCTGCGCTGATGGGAGCCTGTGCAGAGCGAAATATTTCGCTGTGTTATCTGACGCCGCAGGGGAAGTTTCTGGCGAGAGTAAGCGGAAAAATAAAGGGTAATGTGATTCTGAGAGAACAGCAGTACAGAAGCTTTCTGGATGAAAAGAAAAGCCTGGAGGTTGCGAAAAACTGTATTACAGGAAAAATTTATAATGCCAGATGGGTGCTGGAGCGGGCAACCAGAGATCACAGTATGCAGGTGGATGTTGAAAAATTGAAAGCAGCATCGGAGAATTTAAAAAATTCGTTAAGTCTGGTGCGTGACTGTCAGTCGACTGAGCAATTACGGGGATTTGAAGGAGAAGCGGCAAAAGTTTATTTCGGTGTGTTTGATGAATTGATTCTTCAGCAGAAAAAGGATTTCTCATTTCATGGCCGGAGCAGGCGCCCGCCTATGGATAATGTGAATGCATTGCTGTCATTCGTATATACGCTGCTGACAAATATGGTTACTTCTGCATTGGAAACAGTTGGATTAGACCCTTATGTAGGGTGTTTGCATACGGAACGTCCGGGTAGAGTGTCACTGGCATTGGATCTGGTGGAAGAGTTGAGACCTGTCCTGGCAGACCGATTTGTTGTATCATTGATAAATAAAAGGATGGTCACTGGAAAAGGTTTTAAGGCTAAAGAAAACGGCGCAGTTTTAATGGACGACGAAACAAGAAAAATATTGCTGACTGAATGGCAAAATAAGAAAAAGGAAACTCTTATGCATCCCTTTTTGAATGAAAAAGTGGAATGGGGAATAGTTCCATATGTCCAGGCGATGCTGCTTGCCAGATATCTGAGAGGCGACTTGGATGGATACCCGCCGTTTTTCTGGAAGTGAGGTGGGGATTTGTGCTGGTATTAATCACATATGACGTAAATACAGAAACGTCAGATGGAAAAGCACGACTGAGAAAAGTAGCGAAACAATGTGTGAATTATGGAAGGCGTGTGCAAAATTCAGTATTTGAATGCATTCTTGACAATGCGCAATGTTTGATGCTGAAAGCAACTCTTGAGGACATTATTGACAAAGAAGTGGATAGCCTTAGATTTTACTATCTTGGAAATCAGTATAAGACAAAAATAGAGAGCATTGGCGTTGAGCGGGGAATAAAAGTGGATGAAACATTGATTCTATGACCTGCTTGTGCGAATGCGAAGCACACACAAGAATGCAGGGAGATTCGCACTTGTAAAATAGTATAAAAACTGTAGATTGGTATTGGAATACATCATGAATAAAATTTAATTTTAGAAAAATGGACAAATTCGCTAAAATTATATTAAAGATATAATTAAAAATTGTGCGAATTTGCTGTCGCTCCCCTCGCGGGAGCGTGGATTGAAATCAGTGAATATTATAGCCTATCGGAGCCAGTACGGTCGCTCCCCTCGCGGGAGCGTGGATTGAAATTGATAACCAGAGAAGGAGAGGCGGCGGAGGTTTGTCGCTCCCCTCGCGGGAGCGTGGATTGAAATTCCTGTTTCTGTTAGATATGGCATGTTCATGATCGTCGCTCCCCTCGCGGGAGCGTGGATTGAAATCGCTTGGAATCGATGAACGTCAGCTGGCCGGACGGTCGCTCCCCTCGCGGGAGCGTGGATTGAAATTGATCGGGTTCGCGGTTGGCGTGTTTTTCGGAGCCAGTCGCTCCCCTCGCGGGAGCGTGGATTGAAATCAGTAACCCGCTCCACGCTGAATGTGTAATTCCCGTCGCTCCCCTCGCGGGAGCGTGGATTGAAATCGGCTGCTGCTTCCGCGCTCTGTCCCGCTGCCGTGTCGCTCCCCTCGCGGGAGCGTGGATTGAAATGCGTTTACAAACGTACATGTTAGCTGCTGAAAAGTCGCTCCCCTCGCGGGAGCGTGGATTGAAATATATCGTAAAAGGGGTATGAACAGGAGAAGTCAACCGTCGCTCCCCTCGCGGGAGCGTGGATTGAAATCCTGTACTGGTTCCGTTAGCTATCAGACGGACGCGGGTCGCTCCCCTCGCGGGAGCGTGGATTGAAATCCTTTGATATGGAGTGTGCTCAATCGCTTACGTGTCGCTCCCCTCGCGGGAGCGTGGATTGAAATCTGAGATCGTAAAGGTCAGGTCGATCGTACCGTGTCGCTCCCCTCGCGGGAGCGTGGATTGAAATTACCGATAGACAGAACATATACGGCACCGCTTGCCGTCGCTCCTCTCGCGGGAGCGTGGATTGAAATATATAAAGTAAAGTAATTAATGATTCATTTTCAGTCGCTCCCCTTGCGGGAGCGTGGATTGAAATCTTATCAGACTTTCCGGGGCCTCAATGTTATTTCCGTCGCTCCCCTCGCGGGAGCGTGGATTGAAATTGTAATACCGGTTTAGAGTACCCGGAGATTGTAGCCGCTCCCCTCGTGGGAGCATGGATTGAAATAAGTGAAATCGGCAGAAGCCCGGTATATATGCGGGCCCTGCCGATTTTCCTATATAGTGTACCAGAAATCTGGAGCATTTATGAATTATAAACTTCCAAACTCAGGCGGCGTTGCTTTTGCTTCATTATAATAGATGTCGAAAAAATAAGCAGCAGAATGTGAAATCCTGATACTATTGACAGTGGTATGGGAGGATACAGACGGGTATTTTGTGCTAATTCTAATTAAAATTATTCTAAAGAAAAAAGATTCCCGGCATTATAATAGTAATACGAAGCATCAGTAATTCAGAAAGGAAAACTTAAATAAGAACAGGAGGAACTCTATGAAAAGGAAAAGAGCAGGCAGAATTCTTTTTTGCGCTGCGCTTGCGGCGCTTGTGCCGTCGCTGACAGCCGGTGCAAAAAATGATGAAAACACATTCACTTTCTGGCTGGCGAACGGGGAAAAGGATGAATTCTACATGGATTATGCAGAAAATCCGATCATCCAGTATCTGATGGCGCAGGAGTGGGGAGAAGGGGATAATGCGGCGACGCTGACGCTGGAATTTGACGCGGCGTCATCCACGAATCCGGCGGATTCCTTTACCACACTCATTTACGGAGGCGATTTCCAGGACGTTATGGACCTCAACTACTCGCAGAGCTCCGTCACACAGCTTTACGACGAAGGAATTGCGATGGATTTAACGGAACTCGCAGAGGAATACATGCCGAATTACATGGAGCTGATCCGGTCCGATCCGGCTCTTTACCGGGAAGCGGTGTCGATTGTGGACGGCGAGCAGAAAATACTGAAGATCCTGTGCATTAACGATATGGGGCAGGACCAGTATCAGGGATTGATGTACCGCAGAGACTGGCTGGTGCGCTTTGGTGAAATGCCGGAATACGTATGGGCGGTCAATGCGGATGAGATTCTGCAAATGGAATGGGAAGAACGCCAGGGGGCTGCGCCGGAGATTACCAATTATTATGAGGCGCAGGAAGCTTATGGAACCGATGAAAGTGCCTGGACGGCAGGCGGCTGGCAGAAAAATCCTCTTTACACAGCGGATTCCGAAGATACCTGGGAGGTAGGCGTCGGCGGTACGCGCGGAAACGGAATTACATGCAGCTACGGCGATGATTCCATGAACACCTACACCGACAATCTTGTATTCCCCAGCGGCACACAGGACCCGGTATTCCTTTCCGACTGGGAATGGATGCTGCAGACCTATGAGGAAAAGGTTTGGAACAATCCGGATTACACGGATGACAGCGGAGCGATGCTGAGCAGCGATAATACCTACATGATGAGTCTTTACTACTGGGGAACCTCGACAAGAGGAGATTTCTCAAGCGCATTCGGCGGCGGCGCACCGACCATTTACTACGATGCGGACAGCGGAAAGATTGTATCGGGGCTGACCTCAGAGAGCACCAGACTTTATCTGCAGTATATGAACGAATGGTATCAGAAGGGCTGGATCGACCGGGACTTCACGACCAGAACATCGGATATCTTCTATAAGATAGACGCGGCGGGACAGCTTTCAGGAGCGGTTCCGGTGTATCTGGGACATAAGACCTCGCAGCTTGGCAGCGTGCTGGACAACGGCTCGATCGCTCTGACAAAAGGTATCATGGTAGTAGGAGCTCCGCTTCCGATCAACGATGTGATTGGCGAGAATGAATACCGCTTTAAAGAGCCGGATACGATTTACATGATGGGCAGAGTGGCGGGAAGCAGCATGATTACGACGGCGGCGGAGGATAAAAACCTTCCGGCCCTGCTGAGCCTCATCGACTACCTCTATACCGAAGAGGGCGGAGTGCTGGCAAGCTTCGGATTCAGCAAAGAGCAGTATGAGGAAACGCAGGATGCTTTCTATACGGAATACGGACTGACAGAGGGCGCATACGTGAAGGAGGAAAACGCCGAGACCGGAAAAACCTACCGGTGGGCGGATAATAATCCGGAGAGCCAGGACCTCAACGGCGCGGCAAGACTGAACCGCCTCTCACTGGGCTATCACTACATGGGTGCAATGGACCACGGTTACTCAGCGGTAGAACAGCAGGCAATCGACAACTGGAACCGCTATCCGAACACCGGTGACATCCTGACAGATATCGCCGGAAAGATAGAAGCGGACGATACCTATAATACCGCTTATGCCAAGATGACAGAAGCGATGCAGAGCCGTCTGGCTTCTCCGATCAAGGCTCCGGATGAGACGACCTTCGGCTACGCCTGGGAGGACTGGGTAAACGCAATTGGCGATGCGGGCGACATTCTGCAGGAATATGCGCAGGCGGCATACGATTTGTACAGCGCTGCTGCGGAGTAAGAGAATTTTAGGAGACAATGCGGTTTTGAAATACTGGTGTATTTTTTGAAGGGAGGAAAAGATATATGAAAAGAAAATGGTTACTGAAAACGGTCCTTACCGCGGCGCTTAGCGCGGGCCTGGCGGCGACAGCCGTTACCGGAATGGCGGCGGAAGAGGCAGCGACCGAAGTGGCGACCGAAGTGGCAGCCGAAGCAGAAACAGAAGCGGCTGACGCGGCGGAAAGCGGGGAAGAGGATACGGAGCTTCCGACAGAGGGGTATTACGAAGGAAGATACTCCGGTGCATCGGGCGGAACCACGTTCGAGCAGGACTGCTTCATAAGCTTCCACGAAAAAGGAGAGATTATCGAAGACAAGCAGACCTTTTACTTCCAGGCGATGTCCGGCAGCGGCGAACAGTGGATTGCTGTAATCGACCCGCTTCTGGGTACCTATGAGGTTCTGGACGAGGAGATTACGATGAACACCGCGCCTTCTGCAGAGCTGCGCGGCGAAGGAAACTGGGAAGAGATGACGGCGGATAAGACGATCGTGTTCTATTCGCTGGACGGAGAGACAGAGTATTTCCGCAGCGGCTGGGATACCGAAGAAAACAAGATTCTGGGAATCCCGACGGAAAATGAAATCGGCGCAACCTCATGGTATACAAACTACTGCTTCCTGCATGTGGACGAAGATCCGCAGGAGCGGGGCGTAGAGCTTTATACCTTCTACTACAGGCTGGAGGATGGCAGAAATGCTTCCATCACCATCTATCATGACGGAACCTACCTGGACAACATGCTGACCGGTACGGGTGAAGTTACGGGTACCTGGGAGCTGGACGGCGATACCTACATACTGACGGCGGGCGAAGGCGCTACAGGCGGCACCCTGGTAATCGACAAGGACGATGCGACAAAAGCAGTGTTTACGCCGGAGGGCGGCAGTGCGATGGAGCTGGGACCGCGCGTGAGAAACGAAGTGTATGTATTCGCGGATGAGACCGGTGAAAATGTCGTGATTCTGTATGACGATATGAGCTGCTCCATCGTACTCAGCGGCGCACAGTGCGAGGGCACCTGGGAGAAGAACGCGGATGGCACGCCAAGGTCTGTTACCATTGCGGATATGAACGAGACTGCGTACATCACAGGCAGCGGCGAGAGCTTTGAAATAACACTGGACGGTGTGCTGATGTCCACGGACAACGAGGCTTCTGAAAGTGCTCTGGCGAAAGCGGATTCCGCAGGCGAGAATGAAGAGGGCACAGAGGATAACGGCACAGGCAGAAAGCCGAGCTCTGGTGTTGCGGTAGCGGCGAGCGGTTCTACCTCCTATGTATATTATGGAAAGATTGCGGGCTATTTTGAGGCAATTATCGAGCTTCTGCCCGGCGGAACAGCAACCTTCAAGTGCGATATGCACGGACATCAGGAGAACGCATACTTTACGGGAAGCTGGTCCGGAAGGACACTTACGATTCAGGGATTGTCGGCGACAATTTCCGGAAGCGAAGGAAACTATTACTTTGTATGGAATGACGCGACCTTCACCGGAAGCAGCGCGCCTCCTGCAGACGGAAGCAGCTCGGATAATGGCGATAAAAAGCCGGACAATGGATCTGACAAGAATCCGGACAACAATAATTCCAATAAGCCGGGCAGCGGCACAAACGGCAATCAGGGCAATCAGGGCGGCAGCTCCGATAACAATAACAATCAGAACACAGCAGACGACGGAACATACGTGTTAAACGGCAGTGTAAAGGGATACGGTGTTGTAAACGGCTCTTATGCCCAGGTGGACCTGCCCTGCGAGCTGACACTGTACAGCGACAAGACATATATCCTGAAGCTTACCTACAGCACTATGGTAATCGAAGCACAGAGAGGTACCTATACCGGTATTGCAAACGGAGCAGTTCTGACGATGACAAAGTCCGGCACGGATGTGATGAACAACATTATCTTCCCGGCAGGAACGAAGATGAAAATGAGCGTTACCTATGCTTCGGACGGAAAGACAGTAAAATCGATTTCCGTAGGAATCCCCAGCTCTCCGGCGCTGTATACACAGCCGGGAACAGTTACATACGAAAATAAGGGCGGCACAACGAAACCGGAAAAACCGACAAAACCGGAAAAACCGGAAAAACCGGAAACCCCGGAAACCCCGCCGACAGAAACAGAGAAGGAGACAGAGAAACAGCCGGACAGCGAACCTGAGACAGAATCAGAACCGCAGACAGAGACAGAACCGGTGACAGAAAAGCCGGCAGTAAGCTATGCGGGAACCTACACCGGAAAACACGGCGGCTATTTTGATGCAACACTTGTACTTTCTGAAGACGGAACAGCGCAGTATACAGTAAATATGCCGGAGAATTACGGCGGAACCCAGAACTTTACGGGAAGCTGGAGCGGCAATACGGTATCAATGATGGATGGTCAGCTTGTTCTGACGATTGCAGAAGCAGACGGTACGGTTACCGTAACGAATGTGGATATGGGCGTCAGCCTGACGAAAGAAGACAGCGGTTCGACAGATGAATCAGAAAAGCCGTCGGAGTCGGAACCGGTAACAGAACCGGAAACGGAGCCGGAGACAGAATCTGAAACAGAATCAGAGACAGAATCAGAAAAACAGACCGAATCGGAAAGCGAAGCGCCGGTAAGCTATGCAGGAACCTACACCGGAAAACATGGCGGCTATTTTGATGCAACGCTGGTGCTCTCTGAAAATGGAGCGGCGCAGTATACGGTAAATATGCCGGCGAATTACGGCGGAACCCAGAACTTTGCGGGAAGCTGGAGCGAAAATAAGGTATCTCTGATGGATGGTCAGCTTACTCTGACGATTACAGAGGAAAACGGCACGGTTTGCATTAAGAATGCAGATATGGGCGTTGACCTTAAAAAAGGTACGGCGGGAGCAGCAACAACTGCTGTGACGAAGCAGGCGGCTGCGAAGAAAGCATCAAATGCTAAGAAAGCGGCGGATGCAAAGAAAGCAGAAACAGAAAAAGCCACAGAAGCGAAAGCCACAGAAACCGTGACGGAAGCAGAGACAAAAGCAGAAGCAACAGAAGCTGTGACGGAAGCAGCAAAGGCTGAGGCAACGGAGGCTGTGACAGAAGCAGCAAAGGTTGAGACGGCAGTATCTGAGGCAGAACAGGCACAGACAACAGAGGCACCGGCAACAGAAGCTGAGACAAAAGCAGAAGTAAAGGCAACTGAGGCACCAGCAACAGAAGCGCCGGCAACAGAAGCTGAGACAAAAGCAGAAGTAAAGGCAACTGAGGCGCCGGCAACAGAAGCCGTGACAGAAGCGGCAAAAGCAGAGCCGGAAAAAGCGCCTGCCGAAAAAGAAACAGAAGAAACAAAGGAAACAAAGGAAACAAAGGAAACAAAGGAAACAAAGTAGTAAACAGGTGAAAGAGGCTGTCCGCTATTTATGCAGCAGGTCCCCAAAGGGACCTGCAGACAGGCGGCAGTCTCTTTTGTCATATAAAACAGGAGCTGGATTATGAGTAAAGTGATTGCAAAAAAAGGAGCCCGGTCACCGGGAATCAACAAAAAGACATGGAAAGAGGACCTGAGGAAAAACTGGATCGTATACGTCATGTTCCTTCTGCCATTTACCTTCCTGTTCGTTTTTAACTATATGCCTATGGCATGGCTTGCGATGGCATTTGAGGACTTCAGCTTCCGGAAGGGAATTCTGGGAAGCGATTGGGTAGGATTTGCGAATTTTGCCCGTCTGTTTTCGCTGGACCAGTTCTGGCTAGCATTTCGGAACACCGTGTGCATGGCGTTGATTAATCTGGTATTCGGCTTTTTCTTCCCGCTGGTGCTGGCGCTGCTGCTGTCAGAGGTGCGGGTGAAATGGTTCAGACGCGGCGTCCAGACGATTTCCTTCCTGCCGTATTTTATTTCCACAGTCGTTGTGTGTATGATGTTTAAGCTGTTCCTGGATAAGGACGGCATCATCACGGAGCTGCTGGTATCGATTTTCCACATAACGCCGCAGAATCTTCTGACAAACGGAGATATCCCGGTGTTTTGGCTGATAAATTCCTTTATTGAAGTGTGGCAGAAAACGGGTTACAGCTCGATTATGTTTGTCGCGGTGCTTTCCAACATCGACAATTCTATTATGGAAGCGGCGGCAATTGACGGGGCAAACCGCTGGGACCGGCTGGTGAAAATCAAGCTGCCCGCTATTATGCCCTTTGTGCTGACCATGCTTACCCTGAACGTCGGACTGATTTTCATGCAGGGCTTTGATAAGATCCTTCTGCTGTATAATTCCGATATCTACAGCGTTGCCGACTGTATGCAGACCTTCACCTACCGGTATTCCTTTACCGGAGCGAAGCCGGACTACGCGCTGTCGACAGCAGCCGGTCTGTTCCAGTCTGTGATTGCCACGGTGCTGATGCTGATTTCGAATTATCTGCAGGCAGGACTGCAGAAGAAGAACGCCGCATAGCAGAAGGGAGATTGAGAAGATGGATAATAAGCATTTATCAAGAAAGAAGCCAAAGGAGGGAATGGTGCACGGAAAAAGCGTGAGCGGAACGATTGTGGATATCGTTATCATCGCGATTCTGTGCCTGGTAGTCCTGATATGCATCGTGCCGATGTGGCACGTGCTGATGAGCTCCATCTACAGCGACCCGCAGCAGTTGATTTCCAACGAGGGAATTACGTGGTGGTTCGGAAATTCTGTGAATCTGGAGGCGTACCGGATTCTCTTCCAGGAAACGGGCGGAAGCTTTGCGGACGGAAATGTGCTGCGCGGAATGTTTAACACCATTCTGTATATGGTGGTCAACGTCGTGTTCGGTCTGGTCTTAAACGTGATCGCAGGGTACTGCCTGAGCAGGAAAACAAAGCTGCAGAACTTTATGAAGCTGTTTTGTATGCTTTCCCTGGTATTTTCCGCCGGGACGATTCCCACCTATATCGTGCTGCGCAACCTCGGTCTGACCGGCACGGTCTGGTCGCTGGTGGTTCCGTCCTGCACGAACGGTATGTTTATGGTGCTGGCGATGAATGCGTTTCTGTCGGTGCCGGAGGAAACCGTCGAGTCGGCGAAAATTGATGGGGCTGGTCATCTGACTACCATGTTTAAGGTCATGCTTCCGCAGGCGCGGGGACTGATTGTGGTAATCATGATCAATACGGCGATTCTCCACTGGAATTCCTGGTTCCAGGCGTCGATTTACGTGCCGAACAGCAAGGACCTCTGGCCGATGCAGCTCTGGATACGTGAAATCGTGGAGACGAGCAACCAGAATTACATGATGGTATCCGGCGGCGAGCTGCAGCTTGTGAAATATCTCGTGCAGTTTGCGGCAATCGTCGTATCGACGGTTCCGATTCTCTTCGCATTCCCGTTCTTTTACCGGGTGCTGGAGAAAAATACAGTTGCCGGAGCCGTAAAAGGATAAGCGCGAAAGTATGTGACTCTGGACCGGGCTGTAGATGCGGTTGTGACAGAGCGGAAATTTATCTGACAGAAAATATGACAGAAGACAAAAAAGGGGCGGGATGCTGTGCACAGGCACAGCGTTCCGTCTTTTTATGCTCTTTACAGAAAACGGTATTTTATTTATAATATACAATAATAAAATGTAAATTAGGGATTTTTGCCCACTGCATCATAGGACATGGAGATAAAATATGGAAATAGATGTTATCAGACAATTAGAGGAACTGGTCAGAGCGTTCGGGGTGAAGCTGATGCGCATGGACAACCGGATGACGGAAGAGACAGCACTTATGGAATTTGACCAGGGGCTCAGGCGATTTCTGGGGTATCCCTATGAGATCGAACGCGGGTTCCGTATGATGGAGAAGCATTATAAAGAAAAGATACTGTACCTGGTCCGGGATTCTTTCGAGGAGCATTACATGAGCTTCCGGATACCAGAGGAGCATTGCAGCGATGGCAGGCAGGAGTTTATCCAGATAGGACCGTACATCATGAGCAATCCGGAGGAGATTGTGGAGCGGGTGATAGAACGCCTGGGGCTTGCGCCTTATCTTTCGGAAGAGCTGAAGGAGTATTACTACAGTGTTCCGATTCTGGCGGATTCGGACGCGTTGCAGGGCGTTGTCCTGACGCAGCTTGGATATCTCTGCCGCGACCGGGAAGGGCTATCCATCACGCGGGTGGAAAATTATAATGAATTTAATGAAAAACCGCACAGAGAAGAGCAGGGAGAGGAAGAATCGCTGCGGATAGCCGCAGTGGAGGAGCGGTACCGCTACGAAGACCAGATGATGGAAGCCATCCAGATAGGGGATATGGAGAAAATCATGGAGGTCACGCAGGGCTTTAAGCACTACCGCCTGAAGCCGAGAAACGATGACAACCTGCGCGATGTAAAAAACATGATGGTGGTGTGGAATACGCTTTTTAGGAAAGCGGTGCAGCAGGCGGAGGTGCATCCCGTATATATAGACCGGATCTCGGAAGCCTTTGCAAAGCAGATTGAGAACGCCGCCCGCGTCACGGAGCTGGCGGATTTAAGCCATGTTATGATGCGCAAATACTGCCTGCTGGTCAGAAATCATTCCATGCGCGGCTATTCCAGCGTCATCCGCGACGCCGTGAACTATATAGACTTCCATATCAGGGAGCCGCTGTCCCTGAAGTCCATCGCGGAGGAGGTCAATATCAGTCTCAATTATCTGTCCGCGCAGTTTAAAAAGGAGACGGGCAAGACGCTGACGCATTATATGAACGAAAAGCGCATCCAGTCCTCCCTCATCCTGCTGGCGACGACCGATCTGCCCATCCATGAGGTGGCGGCGCAGGTCGGAATTTACGATGAAAACTATTATGCCCGTCTTTTTAAAAAATTCCAGGGGCAGACTGCCAAGCAGTACCGCAGTATGGTGCGTATGAAGCCGTGATTGCGGTCTCTCAGGTTTGGAAGTGAAATCGGCAGAAGTCCAGAAAATATGCGGGTTCTGCCGATTTGCCGATATAGTGTACCAGAACTTTTTCAGATGCCGCCGGGATCCCTCTGGTGCAGGACATCAGACCGTCTTGAGAAATTCGTTAACGTTGATCAGCCCCGCACCGACTGCGGTGGAAAAGCGTTTAAATTTGCAGATTTTAAAATAATCTGCGTTTTCATGGTATGTATTTCGTTCAATTAACATTTCTTTTATCGTATCATAGTAGGCTTCCAGATAGGAGCCTACGTATCCGCCCACAATGATAGAACAGTCAAAAAGCATTTTCAGATTATTGACAGTAATAACCAGGCTCTCAAGATATTCATTCCATATATTCAGATGATAACTGCTTCCTTCTTCGACATACTGGAAAAACTGCTCCAGTGAACCGTTTGCACTGTTCGACAGATTCAGTGCGGAAATATAGGCATCCACACAGCCGTTTTTTCCGCAATAACAGAGTCTGCCGTTATTGACAAGTGTCATATGCCCCACTTCGCCGCTCTCGTAAGTTTCACCAAAATAGAGGGTCCTGTTATGAAAAATAGCTCCTCCTACTGTATTGTTCAGAGAAAGATAGAAGGAATTCTGCATATCCTTTACATTCCAGCTCTCAGCAAGACCGCCAGCCTTGGCATCGTTGCAGATCCTGCAGGGAAATCCAAGATGTCTTGAAATCGCTTCTATATCCACGTTTTTTACAGAAGTAAGCTCGACATGGAGAAGGCTTTGTTTCTGCATATCCACCATGACGGGAAAAGCAATCCCAACGCCTAAAATATGCTTCCTGTCTATACCGGAACGGGAAAGCATCTGTTCCACTAAGCCGGCAAGAGTCTGATAGTATTCTTCGCTGGGAGAAAAGCAGATTTTGTCCCGCGTGCGTTCGATAATATTTCCCTGTAAATCGATAATAACAGCATGGATATGGTGACCGGTGATATCCAGCCCGATAGAATAATAAAGCGTGGGCACAATCTGATATGTCTTCGGTGGGCGCCCGCCGCGGGAAGAAAGCGTGCCGCAGTCGTAAATATAGCCGTTTTCGCACAAATATTTAATAATCAGATTTACGGTAGGAAGACTGAGATTTAAACTATCCATTAAGTCATATTTGGATACAGGTTCACTGCTGGAATAAATATAACGGTACACTTTATTCTGATTTTCTTTTTTTAAATCAATGTTGTTAGCCATGAGGGCGACCTCCAGAGTGGTATCTTTAATTTTAGAAATATATAAGGTTCATTTAAAAGTGATAAAGATAACGGCACCTTATATACCACTTTATTTTTATTATAGTTATTATGTAAAACGATGTCAAGCATTGATAAAAGGAGAAATGTTTGGCTAATATGCAATAAAACAGAGGCTCTTAATTAGTACTTTTTACCATTGACAGACATTTTCTTAGATGATACTATATTTTTGTAATATATATCTGAAATATAAAAGTGGAATGGGCGAAGGACAAAAGAGGTAAAAAGGAAGGGGGTGAAAAGGTGGCATATTTTGTTGGAAATATATATTCGGAAAATATGAAACAGGATACGCAGCTCCATGTTATTCTGCCCCAGGATGGCCGGAGGTATATCTGGCAGGAGAAGCCGAAGACCCTGGTCCTGCTTCATGGTCTGTCAGATAACGCGGCAACCTGGGTCAGGCGAACGGCGATAGAACGATACGCGGAGCGCTATAATCTGGCAGTATTGATGCCGGAAGTACAAAGAAGCTGGTATTTTGATATGGTAAATGGAATATCAGCATTTTCGTACATAACAGAGGAACTGCCCAGAATAGCAGAGGAGTTGTTCTGCCTGTCAGTAGAACGGGAGAACATGCTGATCGCGGGATTGTCAATGGGAGGCTATGGTGCGCTGCGCTGTGCGCTGGAGGCGCCGGGAATTTATGGATACTGCGGAGCTTTTTCCGGTGCGTATGACCTTAATGATATTGTCAGAATCTCAAAGGAAAAAGATGCACCGGTACTGCTGAAGGACATTGAGAATGAGATCGCTCCGATCACAGGAGGAAAGGACAGGGTTCCCAAAGAAGCTTCCATTCCGGAAATATTGCAGCGCTGCATCGTGAACGGAAGTGATCTGCCAAAAGTTTACATGGTATGCGGAACAGAGGATTTCCTGTATCATCAGACTACAAATTTAAGAAGCGTGTGTGAAAAGAAAATAAAGGACTTCTATTATGAAGAATGGCCGGGAATCCATGAATGGAATGTATGGGATAAGGCAATCGAAAGAATGTTGAAATTGTATCTTGGAGAAGGAAGAACGGATAATTAAAAAAGGAGGATTATTATGAACAAGAATTTAAAGAAGGTTTTATGTTTCGGAACGGCATCAGCATTAATCGCCTCAGTGGCGGGCATGAGCGCAGCGGCAGAGGAGAAGACAAAGGTTGGATTTATCGTACAGGATCTGACAATTAACTATTTCCTCAGCGTGGTACAGGGCGTGGAGGATTTCCAGGATAATTATAATATGGAAGTGCAGGTGATTGACGGACATTCTGACGCGACAACACAGGTAACGGCAATCGAGAATCTGATTACGCAGGGAGTTGACTGCATTGTAATTTGTCCGGTAGATACCGTCGCACCGGAAACAGCTGTCGCAGAAGCGCAGGCGGCAGGAATACCGGTTATTTCATGGTCCGAGCATATTGAAGGCTCTAATGCCTGGGTTGCCGTAAATAATTATGACTATGGCTTTGAAAACGGGAAAATAGCAGGTCAGTGGATTTTAGACAATCTGGACAGCCAGGAAGACGCCAAGGTAATGTATGTTTACGTGCAGGAGAGCGAGCAGCTGATCGAGCGCGGAAACGGTATGAAGGATGGAGTTGCATCTCTGGCGCCGGATGCAGAGACGGTAGCTATTCAGTCGGGCAACACGACAGAGGCAGGTATGGAGGCAGTCGAAACAACACTGGCGAAATACCCGGATCTGAATGTTATCGTATGCTCCAACGATTCCGTTGCACTGGGCGCATATGAGGCGATGATTGCGGCAGGTAAAGGCGAAGACAACATCTGCATCACAGGGCAGGATGCAGACGCGAAAAATCTGGAGTACATTTCAGAAGATACCATTTTACGCGGAACGGTGGACATCGGTTCGTATGATCAGGGAGAGCTGCTTTGTCAGGCGGTAGAGCAGGTGCTGAAGGAAGGCACTGTTGAAGATCCGATTTATGTAAGCTTTAAGCCGGTTACGATCGAGAACGTTGCTGATTTTATAAAGTAAAGAATCTTGTCATTTGCGGGAAACGTGAAGTGGAGTGGCGTGTATGAGTAAATACATATTAGAGTTGAAGAACATAACAAAGGAATTTCCCGGTGTGCGCGCTCTGGATGATGTGACATTGTCTTTCAAAACAGGAGAAGTGCATGCGATCGCAGGTGAAAACGGTGCCGGTAAATCTACTTTTATAAAAGTTATCACGGGCGCTGTCAGACCGGACAGGGGACAAATGTTTTTCAATGGGCAGGAAGTGAGGGATAATTCTCCGATCGTATCAATGAAATTAGGCATTGCGGCAATTTATCAGGAATTTAACCTGTTTCCATCACTTTCTGTTGCGGAAAATATCTACTATGGCAGATATCCGATGAAAAACAAAATGCTGGATTATAAACGGCTCCATGAGATGACGCAGGACATTATGGCTCAGCTTGGAATTTCGATTCCCGGTGATGCAATGGTAAGAGATTTAAGCGTTGGCTACCAGCAGATCGTTGAGATTGCAAAAGCAGTGTCCTGCAATGCAAAGCTTATTATTATGGACGAACCATCAGCGCCGCTGACAGAAAATGAAGTAGCGTATCTGTTCCGCATCATAGACACCTTAAAGAAAAAAGGCATCACCATTATTTACATTTCACACCGGCTGGAGGAAATATTTGCGGTTTGTGACCGGGTATCCGTTTTTCGGGATGGACATTATATTCAGACGATGGAGACGGGTGAGACAAACGCGGAGGAAATTATCCGTCTGATGGTGAACCGGGAGCTTGGAGAACAGTACCCGGAAAAGCACTATAAAAAGGGAGAAAAGGTCCTGGAGGTCCGGGGATTAAACACGGAGCTTTTAAAAGATATTAATCTGGAGGCGTATAAGGGAGAAATCCTCGGACTTGCCGGGCTGGTAGGAGCCGGCAGAACAGAAGTGGCAAGAGCTGTATTTGGAGCAGATAAAATAGTCAGTGGTAAAATTATGCTGGAAGGCAGGCAACTGCAAATAAAAAAGCCGATGGATGCGATTAAAGCCGGAATAGGGCTGATCCCCGAAGACAGAAAGCAGCAGGGTATTTTTCTGAAAGACAGCGTCCGTCATAATATTTCTTTTGCGCGTCTGAAAGGAATCTTAAAGGGCGGTATGATCAGTGAGAAGACGGATCATGATGTGGCAGAGAAGTATATTAAAGCGCTGGAGATAAAAACACCGTCTGACGGGCAGCTCGCAGGTAATCTGAGCGGCGGCAATCAGCAGAAAGTAGTGCTGGCAAAGTGGCTGTTTACAGATAGCAGGGTTCTGATTTTTGATGAACCGACAAGGGGAATCGATGTTGGGGCAAAGCAGGAAATATATAAGCTTATGCTGGAGCTGGTGGAGCAGGGGAAGGTTGTAATCATGATCAGTTCAGAGCTGCCGGAGCTGATCGGCATGGCTGACCGGATTGTGGTTCTGCATGAAGGGAAAATCAGCGGCAGCCTGGAAAGACCGGAATATTCGCAGGAAAAAATTATGGCATTGGCTGCAGGAATTCAGCAATAATCAGGGAGGACATATTATGAAAGCGAAAAAAATTGATTTATCCAGATACGGCATTGTGTTTGCCTGGATTGTGCTTGTGCTGATCTTTGCCATATGTGAACCTTCGTTTTTAAAAACATCAAATATATTCAATATACTGAGGCAGGTATCCATTGTGGGCGTGTGCTCGGTGGGAATGACGTTTGTCATTCTGACAGGCGGCATGGATCTGTCGGTAGGATCGGTGATCGGGGTTTCGGCAGTGGCGGGTGCACAGCTTCTGTCGAGGGGATGGCCGATTCCCATTGTTATTATTCTGATTTTATTGCTGGGTGCTGCTGCGGGCTTATTTAATGCGTTTTTTATTAATGAAATTGGTATTGCACCCATTATTATGACGCTGGGAACCATGACGGCTCTGCGGGGTGTGGCATTTTTGTTGTGCGGCGGCTTTCCTGTTTACGGAATCGACAAGAGATTTCTCGTAATTGGACAGGGATACGTCGGGGTAGTGCCGGTTCCGGTTATCATTATGGCAGGTGCTTTTGCCGTCGGTTATATTTTGCTGAATAAGTTTCCTTTCGGGCGATTTGTTTATGGCATCGGAAGCAACCAGGAGGCAGCCCGCCTGTCCGGTACAAATGTAAAGCTGGTTCTTTATAAGGTATATACATTGGCGGGAGCATTGTATGCGCTGGCCGGCATGATGCTGATGGCCCGTGTGAATTCGGGGCAGGCAAATTCCGGTGAAGGATACGAAATGGATGTAATAACCGGATGCGTGCTTGGTGGAATCAGCATCAGCGGAGGCGAAGGAAGAATCATGGGCGTTATTGTGGGCGTACTGCTGATGGGAACGCTGTCAAACGGCATGGTTCTGATGAATGTTTCCGAATACTGGCAGAAGGTAGTAAAGGGTCTGGTACTGATTCTGGCAGTCACACTGGATAAGGTAGTGCAGAAGCAGAAAAGTAAATAATAAACGAAACAAATGTGTTTGAAAAAGAGATGCGGGCTTTGGGGCTCACATCTCTTTGCATAGTGCGCCTGGCGGCGCACGTTTCCAACAGGTGCAAGTCCTGAATCCGCCCGGTAGTGGGAAGGATATAGCCGAAGGCAAGGGTGTCCATCGAGAGGTGGAATCTGAAGGAAGCTGGATGTGGGGAACATACTAACCCACGGGCAAATCTCTGGTCTGACGAACAGAAATCACATATGAGGTTATGCATGAGGGTAAGGCTGCTATGCAAGTCGAAGCCCAATAACTACACGGAATCATGCATGATAAATGTGGCAGATGGATGGAGAGAAGGAAACGTGTGGTACCCGGGGAGGTCTGTGTGATACGCTCCGAAAAGAGTAACCAACACTGAAAAGTGTTGCTGAACACACAGAAGTCAGCAGAGGTCATAGTAGCCGGGAGGCGAAGGACCGAATCAGTAGGAGTCTTAAGTATGACCGGGAAAGGAGGAATGACCGCCCATGACAGAAAACACAAACAGTGGCTGTTCGCAAAGAGATAGTGCGGAACATGAAGGGTATGCGAAAGCGTCAAGGTCGTTCAAGCGGATATGGAAAGAAAGAGACAGTGCACAGCCGAAGCTCTTGGAAATGATTCTGTACAAAGATAATCTTAACAGAGCGTACAAAAGAGTGAAAGCAAACAAAGGGGCGGCAGGCATTGATGGAATGAGCATCGAAGAAGCCCTGCCATATCTAAAGGAACATCAACAGGAGTTAATTAACCGAATACTTAGAGGAAAATATACTCCATCACCAGTGAGAAGGGTTGAGATTCCAAAATCAGACGGTGGTGTGCGAAAGCTTGGCATACCAACAGTGATAGACCGAACAATCCAACAGGCAATAACGCAGAAGTTAGTGCCAATCTATGAACCATTGTTTGCAGAAAACAGTTTTGGATACCGTCCGAACAGGAGCGCAAAGGATGCAATCATAAAGATTAAGGAGTATGCGGAACAAGGCTACACATTTGCGGTAGCCCTTGATTTGTCAAAGTATTTTGATACCTTAAATCACGAGATTCTCATAAATCTGCTGAGACGGAATGTAAAGGATGAACGTGTAGTGCAGCTGATTAAGCGTTGTCTGAAAAGCGGTGTAATGGAAAACGGAGTGGTCATAGAAACAGAAGAAGGCTCGCCGCAAGGCGGAAATCTGTCGCCATTGCTTGCGAATATCTACCTCAATGAGTTCGACCAAGAATTCATAAAGAGAGGTGTTCCGTGCATCAGATACGCAGATGATATCGTGCTTCTCGCAAAGAGTAAGCGTGCATCAGAGCGGTTGCTGGAAAGTAGTACGAAATATCTTGAGGAAAAGCTGAAATTAACAGTAAACCGAGAGAAAAGCCGTATGGTCAGCGTGTTTGCAATCCGAAATTTTAAGTTCCTTGGCTTTGCATTGGGAAGGAACGGAAGTGGAATTTATGTCCGAGTTCATCCAAAGTCATGGAAAAAGTTTAAGTCAAAACTGAAAGACCTATCTTCCCGTAGGTCGGTACAGAGTATCAAACCAAGCCTTGAGAAAATCAAAGTGTATGCAAGAGGTTGGCTGAACTATTACGGAATAGCAAGCATGAAGAACAACATAGATGACATCAATGGATGGCTCTATCACAGGATACGAATGTGTATATGGAAACAATGGAAAAAGCCGAAAACAAAGGTGCGAAACCTAATAAAGATGGGAGTACCAGAAGATTTGGCGAGGAAGGCGGGAAACAGCCGCCGGGGCTATTGGTTCACAACACATACAGTAGCCGTAAATATGGCAATGACAAAAGAAAGACTGATAAGCAGTGGCTTTTATGATTTAGCCACAGCCTATCAGTCTGTGCACGTCAACTATTGAATGCGCCGGATACGTGAACCGTATGTCCGGTGCTGTGAGAGGACGGGAGCTAATCACTCCCTCCTACTACTACAATGTATTTATGGTTAATACCCCTTACAGCCAGTAAGGAATTACCCATCTTGTTGCTTAAGCTGTTAGAATGAGTAAGGCAATAGGTCTGGCCACCTTCTACTAGGACTTTACGTCCGTAATTTAGTCAGCCAACCAGCCCTCATTCGCAGCATTCGTTTTACGCAGGTTGAACCCACAGGCGTTCGTGTGATACCCAGTAGATTGAACAGGCAATGAGTAAATCTGGTATTGACCATTGCTGATTCATTGTAAAGGAGTATCCATTATGAACGCTGTTGGTATTGATGTTTCCAAAGGCAAGAGCACTGTTACCATCCGCAGGCCTGGCGACGTTGTCCTGATGCCTCCCCGCGACATTCCCCATACACAGTCCGCTATCAACGGACTGATCGGGCAGATAAAGGAGCTTGACGGGGAGACGAAGGTCTGCATGGAGCACACCGGAAGGTACTACGAGCCGGTCGCCATGTGGCTTTCTGACGCCGGTATCTTTGTTAGCGCCGTAAACCCCATTCTCATCAGGAACTTCGGGGATGATTCCCTGCGCACTCCAAAGACCGACAAAGCGGATTCCAAAAAAATCGCACGCTATACTCTTGACCGCTGGGCAAAACTGAAGCAATATGGAATCATGGATAAAACACGCAACCAATTAAAAACCATGAACCGACAGTTCGGCTTCTATATGGCACAGAAAACTGCCATGAAAAACAATCTTATTGCCCTGCTTGACCAGACTTATCCGGGTGCTAATGACTTCTTTGACAGCCCTGCGCGCAGCGATGGCAGCCAGAAATGGGTGGATTTTGTCCATACCTACTGGCATGTGGACTGTGTCCGCTCCAGGTCGCCGGAAGCCTTCAAAAAGCATTACCAGAACTGGTGCAAACGCAAAGGTTATAATTTCAGCGCACAGAAAGCGGAAAATATCTACCATGCCTCTTCTGACCTGATCGCCGTATTTCCAAAAGATGACAACACAAAAATGCTCATCTGGCAGGCTGTGGCAATGCTTAATACTGCTTCCCGGACAGTAGAATCCCTCCGTCTGGAAATGGATAAGGCTGCTTCCGCGCTGCCGGAATATCCGGTTGTTCTGGCTATGGATGGTGTCGGGCCTACCCTCGGTCCCCAGCTCATGTCTGAGATCGGGGATGTGACACGGTTTACACACCGCGGGGCTCTGACTGCTTTTGCCGGCGTTGACCCCGGAAAGGATGATTCCGGGCAGCGCATCCGTAAAAGTGTGCCTACCACAAAGAAAGGCTCGCCGTATCTGCGCAAAACCCTGTTCCAGATCATGGACGGGCTCATCAAACGTTCCCCTGCTGACGATCCCGTTTACGCCTTTATGGATAAAAAACGGGCGCAGGGCAAACCTTATTACGTCTACATGACCGCTGGTGCGAACAAATTTCTCCGTATTTATTACGGGCGGGTAAAGGAATATCTTGCCTCACTGCCCCAGACATCCGACACGGAGGCGGAGAAGGATGGAATATAAAACATATCCCTGCGAGGTAAATTTCAGATATCTCGTCCTCAAAGGCGTGCCTGTTGTGGCTGGTTTTTTCTCCGAGAAAGACGCGGCGGATTATGCCCTGTCCATTGGAGGAACCGTCATAAAAGCGAACGAAAATCCACGCAATGCCGGAAGGATACCGAAATTCTCTGACCGCGAGAAAGATGCTATCAGAGAATGTATCGCACAAGGAATTCCCATGCGTCGTATTGCCCGGGAATTCCGATGTTCTGTAGGCTATGTTCAAAAATTAAAATGTGAACATCCCTTATAGGTGGCACAATATATGGCTTCCTTTTTTCTTAAGCCAGCGTAAACCGGTGGCTTAACGTTTATGCCCTAATTTCAACCTGTATAAAATTTTCAAAGTTCATCAATTTCTGCTTGACTTTTTATTTGCAGACTCGATTACGTCTAAATAAGATTCTGAATATATTCACTGCTCTCTTCGGAGGAGGGATGCCGCCAGGAGTTGCCAGTAATGAAATGTGTACGTTTCTGATACTGAATATCTCATCATTGCAGCTCATTCCAGTGAATATTATAGCCTATCGGAGCCAGTATGGAAGTGTGAATCCCACGGCGATCGTCGGGCCGGGAATACTGACAACGGCGGTGAGCTCGGGTGTGGCGGTGATGTTTTGTAAGGTGATGGATCACAAATAATTTTATTCTTCCAGTAGCATATTTTTATACTCGACAGATTTCCGGAATCGTGTATAATAAAAGAAAAGGGCAGGAGGAAAACGACATGAAAAAGTGCAACATGGATACGAAACGCCGGGCGGCAGCAGGTGTGCTTGGCATGATGATGATTTTTGGCGGGCAGAGTGCGATGGCTGCAGATGTCGGCGCGGCGGTTTCAATAGACGCAACGCAGGCAGAAGAAATTGCTTTTGCGGATGCAGATATTACGTCCGACATGGCGGAACGCCTGCATACAAAGGCAGAGTGGGAGGACGGAGAACCGGTTTACGAGGTGTCCTTTTTTGCGGATGGCGTGGAGTACGAATATCTTATCAGGGAAGCAGACGGCGTGATTCTGGAGTGGGAGCTGAATGGAAGAGATCTCGGCGAGGCGACGGCAGAAGTGAGCCTGCAGATAGAAGAGGACGATGAGGATACTGTGATCGGGATGGAGCGCGCAAAAGAGATTGCGCTTACGGATGCGGGAGTGGATTCGGCGGAGGCAAGCTTTTCACAGATAAAATTTGAGAGAGACAGCCGACAGGTGGTTTACGAGATAGAATTTTATTATGCGCGCCAGGAAATGGATTACAAGATTGATGCCTACAGCGGTGAGATCCGCGAGATGGAGCGGGATTGAACGGAACGTTTTGAGCTATATGTTACATAAAAAAAGATTTTTGCGATAGACTATGATATAGATATTGCAGTGAGAGACTGGCAGCATACTATGCGACAGGTGCTGTCAGTATAGTTTTTCCGGCATCTGCGGTATGCAAAGGCAAGAGAAAGGTGGAAAATAATATGATAAATGCAACAAAAGATACGTTTCAGAGTGAGGTATTGGATGCAAAAGGAACCGTGCTGGTAGATTTCTGGGCAGATTGGTGCGGACCCTGTAAAATGTTTGCGCCGGTCCTGGATGCGGTTGTGGCGGATCGTCCGGACGTAAAGCTTGTGAAAGTGGATGTTGACAAGGAGTTTGAGCTTGCGCAGAGCTACCGCGTGAGCGGCATTCCGACGCTTCTGGTGTTTCAGGACGGCCAATTAAAAGAGACATCGGTTGGGTGTGTGACAAAGGAAAAGGTGATGAGTCTGCTGTAAAGATTCATAACAATTTACACAGATTTTACATTAAATACTCCTGTATTTTACATACGTATGTTAGCGTAAGGAGAACATACATGTAGGATAAAGGAGTATTTTTATGGATATTTTTTCGGTATTAGCGTTTTTAGGAGGTCTTGCATTTTTCCTTTACGGAATGTCACTTATGGGAGACGGACTTTCCAGAGCATCCGGCGGTAAGATGGAGCGCATTCTGGAGCAGCTTACAAGCAGTCGCTGGAAAGCGGTGCTTCTTGGCGCGGGCGTCACGGCAGTTATCCAGTCTTCCTCCGCGACGACGGTTATGGTAGTCGGATTTGTAAATTCCGGTATTATGAAGCTTAACCAGGCGGTCGGGCTGATCATGGGCGCTAATATCGGTACCACGGCGACATCGTGGATTCTGAGCTTAACCGGTATCCAGGGAGATAATCTCTTTTTAAAGCTTTTAAAGCCGACCTCATTTTCACCGATACTGGCGCTGATCGGCGCCGCATTTATTCTTTTTTCAAAAAAAGAAAAACGGAAAAATATCGGCACGATCATGGTGGGCTTTGCGATTCTGATGTACGGGATGGACAATATGAGCGCTGCAGTGAAGCCGCTGGCGGATGTGCCGGAGTTTGGCAACATATTGATGGCGTTCTCAAATCCGTTGATGGGAGTGCTTGCGGGTACGCTGATTACGGCAATTATCCAGAGTTCTTCCGCGTCTGTCGGTATTCTGCAGGCGCTCTGCACGACAGGGAGTGTCACATATGGTTTAGCGATCCCGATTATTATGGGACAGAATATCGGTACCTGTATCACGGCGATCATGTCGTCTGTGGGGGCAAATAAAAACGCGAAACGCGCGGCGGCAATCCATCTGTATTTTAATCTGATTGGTACAGTGGTCTGTCTGGCACTGTTCTATGGCGTTAATGCGTTTGTACACTTTGATTTTCTGACGGAGGCTGTCGGACCGGCCAATATTGCGGTTATCCACAGCATATTTAACGTATTCACTACGTTGCTTTTGCTGCCGTTTGGCGATCAGCTTGTGAAGCTGGCGCATGCGACTGTCGGAAATCACAAAAAATCCGGCGAGCTGCAGGAGCTGGAGGTGCCGGTGCTGGATGAGCGCTTCCTGGAACGCCCGGCTTTTGCCTGCGAGCAGGCGATGGAGGCGACCAAACAGATGGCGGAACTGACAAGGGAGGGATTTTCTATGTCGGTTTCCCTGTTTGATAATTTTGATGAGAAAAAAGTGGCGCGTATCCGGGAGCTGGAGGATATTGTGGATAAGTACGAGGACAGTGTGAGCAGCTATCTTGTAAAGCTGAGCAGCCGCAATCTTTCGGACTCAGACAGCCGCGCACTTTCCATGATGCTGCACTGCATCGGAGACTTTGAGCGGATTTCCGACCACTCTGTCAGTGTGATGGCGGCGGCAGAGGAGCTGCACACGAAAAAAATCCATTTTTCTGAGATGGGGCAGCAGGAGCTGGAGGTTTTCAAAAAAGCTGTGATGGAGATTGTCGGACTTGCTTTTGACAGCTTTGTGAACGACGATCTGACGACTGCACAGGAGGTGGAGCCTCTGGAGGAAGTGATGGATTACATCAATTCGCAGGTGAAGAAACGTCACGTGGAGCGTTTACAGAAGGGCAACTGTACGATCGAGATGGGCTTTATCCTCTCCGATATCTGCACGAACTTTGAACGTGTGGCGGATCACTGTTCGAACATCGCAGTGTATCTGATCCAGCGTCACGAGAGCGAATATGACCCGCACGCCTATGCGGATGTATTGCGCCGCGAGGATAATAAGGAATTTCAGCAGGAATGTGACAAATATCGCAGAAAATATGTTTTGCCGTAAAAAGAGAAATGTGATAAACTAAAAAGGAAGGTAATTGTGCGGGAATAAGGTCTCAAACAGTTACAAGAAAGGGTGTGGGAGGCATGAGCTTGATCTATATATTGGAGGACGATAAAAATATACGGGAAATTGAGAGCTATTCTCTCAAAAACAGCGGATATTCAGTAGAAGAGTTTGAATACGCGAAGCCTTTTTGGAACAAGGTTTCTGAGCGAAAGCCGGATCTGGTGCTCCTGGATATTATGCTGCCTGACAGCGACGGCGTGGAGGTTTTAAAGAAGCTGCGCCGCAATCCGGAGACAAAAAAGGTTCCGGTGGTGATGGTGACGGCAAAATCCACGGAGATTGACAAGGTAAAAGGGCTTGATAACGGAGCGGATGATTACATCACAAAACCATTTGGTGTCATGGAGCTGATCTCCAGGGTGAAGGCGGTGCTGCGCCGCGTGAATCAAATGGAAGAGGAAAAGCTGATGCGTCTGCATGAGATTTTCATGGACAATGAGAAACGTATGGTTTATGTGTCGGATGTTCCCTGTGAGCTGACCTACAAGGAGTTTGAGCTGCTGAAGCTGTTTCTGCAGAATGCGGGTATTGTGATGGCGCGCGAGAGCATTATGGAGCGCGTCTGGGGCGTGGATTTCGAGGGGGAATCGCGCACGCTGGATATGCATATTAAAACGCTGCGTCAGAAGCTGGGAAGTGCCGGAAAATATATTAAGACTGTGCGGAATGTGGGGTACCGGATCGAATGAGAAAAAAGATTAACGCGCAGTTTCTGCTGATTACGGCGGTTGCGATTTTTCTGACGGTGTTTCTCTCGGTGTTTGTCTGCTACAATCTGTTCCAGGAGGAGGTTGTGGGCAGCCTGAAAACCTATGCGCATGTCATCAAAAGCGCCGGCATTTTCGATGGGCAGAAGGAATTGTCCGAAGTGGAATCGGTGGAGGATCTGCGCATTACGCTGATCAATACGGATGGCACGGTAGCTTTCGACAGTAACGCGGATATCGGGCAGATGGATAATCACAGTGATCGTCCGGAGATCCAGAACGCGCTGGAGAGCGGCGAGGCGGAGATCGTCCGCAGGTCTGATACGCTTGATAAGAACACATATTATTATGCGATACGGCTTGACGACGGCAGAGTTCTGCGTGTTGCAAAGGAAGCGGGCAGCGTCTGGAGTTTTTTGCTGCCGCTGATCCCGGTACTTCTTTTTATGGGAGCGGCTCTGTTTCTCATTTGCCTTGTACTGGCGCATTTTCTTACAAAGAGTATCATTGCGCCGATCGAGGACATGGCGCTGCATATGGATGATGAAAACTATGAGATCGCCTACAAGGAAATGAAACCGTTTCTGGATACCATTCAAAAGCAACATTCTGATATTGTAAAAAGCTCGCAGATGCGGCAGGAATTTACTGCAAATGTCTCACATGAATTAAAGACGCCGCTGACGGCGATCTCCGGCTACTCAGAGCTGATCGAGAGCGGAATCGCCACAAAAGAGGATACGGTGCGCTTTTCTGCGGAAATTCATAAAAGCTCTAATCGCCTGCTGATGCTGATTAACGACATTCTGCGCCTTTCTGAGCTGGACAGCTCCGAGGACGTGCTGGTGAAAGAAACGGTAGATTTGTACGAGCTTGCAGAAAAATGCGTGGACATGATGCAGGTAAATGCGGAAAAACATCATGTGACATTGACGCTTACCGGGGAGTCCTGCATCGTCCAGGCAAACCGGGAGATGATCGAGGAGGTTATGTATAATCTCTGCAGTAACGCGGTTCGCTATAATGTACCGGATGGAAGTGTTGTGATGCACGTCGGCATGGAGGGAAATCATGCCGTACTGACGGTGGAGGACACCGGCATCGGCATCCCGGAGGAGGATCAGAAGCGCATTTTCGAGCGCTTTTACCGCGTGGATAAAAGCCGTTCCAAATCCACGGGCGGCACCGGTCTGGGACTTGCGATCGTAAAACATGTCGTGGCAAAGCACGGCGCGGAGATCGGACTGTGGAGCAAAACCGGAGTGGGCACGCGGATGCGGGTGGTGTTCCCGGAAAATGTGTAAATGATGTATTTTAGAAAACTGGTCGGAGACGTATCCACAAAGGTCTGTTTTGTATTTTGAATGAGAAAGACAGGTAGTGTACATTGTATGTATACTGCCTGTTTTTTGTTGCCATGCATCCGAAGGAAGTTGCCGGTGGCAGGTCCTGTAGGTATGGCAATATGGTCCGTCGGCTTTAAGGCCTATTCCTGCGATGCCGTACCCGATCATCGGTGGGAGGCAACAGAAAATATTTCCAGTCAAATTTCTTTTTTCCATCGTATGCTGGGAACTTCCCTGAAAATTTCCAGATAGAGTCATAATAGTACCATTTTATTACAGGAAAAAGAGTTTTTTGGGGAAAGAAAAGTGATAGTCATGTTTTGGAAAAGCGGATTGTCCTTTTCCGGGAAAAGGGCTATACTGAAAGAAACAACAGTCACGACATTGTGAAGGGAAAATACTGCTTTGAAGAGGAGAGCTGGAATGAAGACAGAGGAGATAACTTTTTTGGGAGATGGCGGCGTATCGTTGACGGGAAAAATCTGGATGCCAAAGGAAACGCCTAAGAGGCTGCTGCAGATTTCCCATGGCATGACAGAACACATCGGACGGTATGAAAAACTGGCGGAGGCGATGACAGCCAGGGGTGTTGCCGTCGCCGGATTTGATTTAAGAGGACATGGACAAAACGGCGGTGATCCGAAGTGCGCATCCTTCGGAAAAGGCGGCTGGAAAGCCAGTATCCGGGATATGCACCTTTTTTACCGGGAAATGGAACGTTGTTTTCCGGAAATTCCCCATTTTATGATGGGATTTTCCCTAAGTTCCTTTTTGCTGAGGGACTACCTAAGCTGCTATGAGGATAAGATAGCCGGAGCCGCCATCCTCGGAACCGGCCACCAGCCCGGAGGCGTCCTCACAGTATTGATGCAGCTTGTGAAGCGGGAGATCCGGGTACACGGATTTGACAGCGCCACACCGCTGGTAGATAAACTGTCCTTTGAAAGCTATAACCGGAAATTTTTGCCGAATATGACCAGATGTGACTGGTTATGTGCCGACGAAGAACAGCGCGCCGCATACTGCGGGGATTCCCTGTGCCGGGAGCATATTTCGTCAGGCCTGTTTTATCAGCTGCTGGACGCCATGAGAAGGACCGGAAAAAAGGACGCCTACGAAAAGTGGGATAAAACCCTCCCGATTCTGCTTCTCTCCGGAGACAGGGACCCGGTAGGGGACTTTGGAAAAGGGATACAGAGAGTAAAAAACAGCATGGACCGGGCCGGCCTTAAAGATGTGGAGTTCCACCTCATCCCCAATGCCCGCCACGATTTGTTCCACGAAGAAAAAAGTGGTGGGGCGAAGAAAACGGAAGATATCCTGGTGAAGTGGGTTTTGGAGAAAGGGGAGAAATCCTAAGATTCTGTTTGCCACAAAGGAGAATCTTTTTGAACTGGTAAGTGAAAGAGTGGGGGAGTAGACGAAGTTTATGATTCAACCGTATATGTAAAGGGAAACAAAAATGATTGCACCGAGAAAAATAAAATTTGAAGCGAAGAAAAAAAGAAATGAGAACTATGAATTTCGCATTTACCTGAAAGGGAATGCGGATGAAAAAGAATTGGACGAACGGTTCCACAGGCTGCACAAAGAGTTGTTTGCCGGATATGACTGCAGCAGATGCAGGAACTGCTGCAAGATGTACCGTGGAAGTATCCCGGAAACGGACCTTTCCCGGGACGCGGAGTATATGGGGCTTACGAAAGAGCAGTTTCTTGAAAAATATCTGGGGGAAGACGACGGAGAAAACGGCTATCAGACAAAAAATATACCCTGTGATTTTCTGAAACCAGATGGAAATTGTCAGTTAGGCGATTGTCGACCGGAAAATTGTAAGAAATATCCGTATACGGATCAACCGGACAGATGGTCAAGCCTTTACGGCGTGCTGGATGTAATCGAGGTCTGTCCGGTTGCGTTTGAGATATATGAGAGGCTGAAAAAGGAATACGGGTGGAGATATAGACACTAAGTATGGGGAAAATTTAAGTATGAAGATACTGTTATTTGGTGTTTCAAATGTTGGAAAATCAACCGTTGGGAGATTGCCAGCCGAAAGGCTTGGATTTGGTTTCGCTGATCTGGATGAAGAAATAAAGAAACATTTGGAAATGTCTCTGGAAGAGTTTGTATATACTGCAGACTTACGGTGGAGAGATCAAAAAAGAGGGTGTATTATCAAGAAGGTTCTTAAAACGGAAGACGATATGGTTTTGGCGGTTACCCCGATCTCTTTTGCTGAAAACTTCAAAACACGCATTATCGGTGATGATGTCCTGCTAATTGAATTGTATTATACAAGATATCCGGGCAGATTTGGATTGGTATGGGATGGTTTATGCCAAACTTGGGATACGCAATCGATTATTTGTTAATAACGATCCGCCGGAAAAAGTGGTGGACAGGATAATCACAGAATATGAAAAAGATTATAAAATATTCGGGCGGAAGGAAAATAGCAAATCAGATCGTAGAAGAATGGAAACTAATTTATCGCAGAAGATCTGCAATGATGGATGAGTTGAGGAAAGCGGGATTTTAGAATGGGAAAGCCCTGCAAAAAGATAAATAGCATTGCGAGGAAATCTAATACAGCGACAGAGTAACTTCCTGATGAACCGGAACGTGACGAAGGGTGTCCTGCGTGAAAAGCGCGGGACGTCCTTTTTGAATTTTTTAAATAAAAATATGAGATAAAATCTCAAATATTGCTTGTAAAAAAACTAAAAGCGGATATAATAGAAAGTGAAATACTAGAATAAAGAACGGAACAGATAGTAAGCGGAGGTAAATGAAATGTTATGCCAATTTACAGTAAAGAACTTTAAAAGCATACGAGATGAGGTAACATTTGATATGCAGGCTGCCGCCATTTCTGAGCATGAAGATAGGGTTATTAGAGATAAAGATGGAGAATTATATTTGCCGGTATCTGCCGTTTACGGACCAAATGGCGGAGGAAAATCTAATGTTTTGGAAGCATTGCATAGTTTAGTATTGAAAGTGCTGCGCCCTTTATATGCAACCAGCGATAATGAAGAAGCTGCGATCCGAATGAAAAAGTTAGTGATAGAGCCATTTGCATTTTCTGAGGAAACAGTAGATACGCCAACAGAGTTTGAAGTGTTTTTCAGAACTTCGCTGGCGGAGTATCGCTATGAATTGACAATTAAAAAAGATGTGATTGAGTATGAGCGGTTGGACCGGGTTAAGTTAGAAACCGGACGCCGGTCGGCACTTTTTGAAAGGGATGAAGTTGGAATAGTATTAAAGGGGGCTTTTGCAAGGTTAAAAACCAGTGATGAGTTATCAGATACATTGCCGTTGCTTTCTTATCTTGGCATCACTTATAGAAAAAATGAAGTAGTGAGGGATGTATTGGGCTGGTTTGAAAATGGAGTTGATTTCTTGAATTATGGAAATCCGATAGAGGAACTGCGTATGGCAGTGGCTAATTCCGAAGATGTGAAAAAGCTTATGCTTGAAATGATTCAAGAGATGGATTTGGACATAGTAGACTTCCGAGTGGAAGAAAAAGAGCATGAGCGGATTGAAGTATTTACAAAACATATCGTTGATGATTATGAAACAGAGTTGAATTTATTTGATGAATCCAGTGGAACAAAGAAATTATTTGGTTTACTTCCATTTATTGCGAAAAGTTTATTAGAAGGAACATCTTTGGTGATTGATGAATTAGACGCAAAGATACATCCGGTGCTGCTTCGCTACATTATTATGATGTTTAACAATATGGAGGTCAATAAAAAGGGGGCGCAGTTAATTTTTACGTCACATGACTTGTCTACCATGAACAGCGAAGTTTTCCGGAGAGATGAAATCTGGTTTGTGGCAAAGGGAAACAGGCAGAATTCAAAACTGTATTCTCTGGTAGAATTTAAAAATGATAAAGGTGAATCTGTCCGTAAAGATGCAAAGTTTGATAAACAGTATCTGGAAGGCAAGTATGGCGCTGATCCATACCTCAGAAAAATTATAGATTGGGGGAAGATTAATGCCTAAAAAAGCCGGAATGGAATCATGGAAGAAAAAGCGTCGCCAAGAATATTTGGAGATGAAAGAATATCGCTATTATATCTTCTGTGAAGGTTAGCAGACAGAACCGCTTTATTTTGAAGGATTCAAAAGACTGATTGAGGATAACCCTGTATACCGGGATATGGTGCTGATAGAGATTGAGCCATGTCAGGCGGAAACAATGCGTGTTATTGGTATGGCGGAAAGATATGTAAAAAGGAACAAAATTAGGAAGGGACAAATTTGGTGCGTTTATGATAAGGACAGCTTTCCACCTAACGATTTTAATGGTGTGGCACAGCGGGCAGAACAGTTAATAAAGAAAATCCGGAATTGCAGTACCATGCAGCATGGAGTAATGAATGTATCGAATTTTGGTTCTTACTCCATTTTGCATACTACACATCCAATAATCATCGGACAGAGTATATATCTTTCTTGGGCGATAAGTTCAGAGAATTGGGGCTTGGCAAGTATCAGAAAAATATGAAGGATATTTTTGATATTCTGATGAATAAGGGCAATCCGAAGCTGGCGATACGATATGCAAAACGGATTATAAAAGATGGACAAGGTAGGACACCAACAGAGATTGCTCCTGGAACGAAGGTGTATGAGTTGGTGGAGGAACTGGTGAAATATTTGCCAGAAGCAACGAAAAAGCACTTTATAGATTCATTTGGAAGGGTATTATTGGATAGGTAAAAAAATTACAAACTGATGGGTTCAGCAAAAATTGGACTGGCTAATTTTGCGGAAACTGGCTCTTTAAACCATATCAGATAGTGGTATACTATACATAATTGGATGGAGGCGGGATATGGTTTCGAAGGGGATACAGAAAAAAATAGCTGTAATTAATGATATGTCTGGATATGGGAGATGCTCAATAGCAGTCTCTCTTCCTGTTATTTCAAAGCTGAAGGTGCAGTGCTGCCCGGTTCCGACGGCAATTTTCTCCAATCATACAGGGTATGAGCATTATTTTTTTGATGACTATACGGAAAAAATGCCCGAATATATCAGAAACTGGAAGCTTCTGGGATTGGAATTTTCCGGAATTTATTCCGGGTTTCTCGGTTCGGATGCGCAGATTGATATTGTGGAAAACTTTATCAGGGACTTTCGCACAGAGCAGACACTTGTCATTATTGATCCCGTGATGGGAGATTACGGAAAAGCTTATGCGACATTTACGCCCACGCTTTGCAAAAGCATGAAAAGGCTGGTGCAGTATGCAGACATTCTGACACCTAATCTCACAGAGGCATGCATCTTAACGGATACGCCCTATAAAGAAAAATGGAGAAAAAAAGAAATCCGCGAGCTGGCGGTAAAGCTGATGGAGATGGGACCGTCGAAGGTTGTCATCACTGGTATTGTACAGGGCAGCTACATCGCAAATTACGTATGTGATGAAAAAAAATGTGAGCATTTTCTGCGAACCATCCGTGTAGGCACACAGCGGTGCGGAACGGGCGACCTTTTTGCATCCATTATCGCAGCGGATGCAGTAAACGGAGTGGATTTTGCCGTATCTGTTAAAAAGGCATCCAATTTTGTCAAGAAATGTATTGAAAAATCAATGGAACTGGAGATTCCGGTGACGGACGGCGTGGCGTTTGAGGAGATACTGGATAAGTTGAGGTAGACATTTTTTACGGGATGAGCTATGCAGAAGCCTGAAATGATAGGAAAATGGAAAGTAACATAAATAAGGGGAGACAGGAAAGGCGGAACGGAGTATGACGATTTTATATAAGGTGTATCAGAATCTATATGTGAATTTAACCAATAATTGTCCGTGTGCGTGTACCTTCTGTCTGCGGCAGACGCGCGACCAGATGGGAGAATCCGGTTCTCTCTGGCTGGAACGGGAGCCGACTTACGAAGAAATTATCGCGGATTTTGATAATTTTCCGATGGAGGATTTCAGGGAGCTGGTGTTCTGCGGCTTCGGGGAGCCGACAGAGCGTCTTGATGTGATACTGAAGGTAGCGGAATACGCGAAAAAGAAATATCAGATTCCGACGAGGATCAACACGAATGGGCTATCAGATCTGATTCATGGAGAAAAAACCGCGCAGCTTCTGCAAGGGCTGATCGATACTGTTTCCATCAGCCTGAATACACCGAATCCGCAGCGCTATCATGAGCTTGTGCGCAGTAAATTCGGCGATATCTCCTACCAGGCAATGCTGGATTTTGCACGGGACTGTACAAAATATGTTCCGCATGTTGTAATGACCACCGTCACCACCACTCTGACGCCAGAGGAAGAGCGGCAGTGTGCCCAAATCTGTAAAGAAATCGGTGCAACTTACCGCATCCGTCCCTGGGAGGGTTAAAAGGCAGCCTGTTTGCCCGCATGATCAGATTCATTCCCGCGAGCAATGAGCCAAGCACGGGTGCTCGCACACGCATTTGGCGGTGCTGTGTGCCGGTGGCACACGTTTAGCACCGACCGAAGTGAAACGCAGACCTGCCGCGAGGAGCGCTGTGTGCCGGTGGCACACGTTTAGCGCCGACCGTAGCGAAGCGTAGACCAGATACCCCGCAACTCTGCTTCCCTGCAAGCTTGCTGCGGGGTATTTGACTAAAAACGTGAGGATCTATAAGATCCCCACGCCCTCCAGCAATATTTTCAGACCGATCAGCACCAGAATGACGCCGCCGGCAATTTCTGCTTTTGATTTGTATTTTGCGCCGAAGACGCTGCCGATTTTGACACCGGCACCCGAACAGACGAAGGTGGTGGCGCCGATCAGACAGACCGCAGGAAGGATGGAAACTTCGAGAAACGCAAAGGTTACTCCGACTGCAAGTGCGTCGATGCTGGTAGCGATTGCCAGTATAAACATGGATTTTACATCCATCGAGCAGTCCATGCTTTCTTCCTCGCCGAACGCTTCCCGTATCATTTTTCCGCCAATAAAGAGCAGCAGGACGAAAGCGATCCAGTGGTCAAACTGTGTGATCATATCGGCGAAGGATCTGCCGAGAAAATAGCCGATCAGCGGCATCAATGCCTGGAATCCGCCGAACCATGCTCCGGCGATACACATATGCTTCGGCGTTACATTTTTCAGACTAAGACCCTTACAGATAGAGACTGCGAATGCATCCATGGAAAGTCCCAACGCTAATAAAAAGATTTCTGCAAAACTCATAAAATTTCCTCCCTGGTAATGTGTATGACTCCGCGAGTCGAGCAGAAAAGGCACTGGGGCTGCAAAGAGGGCCATGCGATGAAGGATGCCCGGACTTAGCGGACCGGGTGACAGTATAGCTTGCGCGCAGCGGCTGTCGATAAAAAAAGACTCACGGACAGCAGACGCTGTCCATGAGTCTCGTCATTTAAGATAACACCGGGCGCTTAGCACCATTCTGTCGATGATTATCACATATTCTCTATGCCGACTACTCCCTCGTGGAGATTATCTCAAAGTATATCATGTGGAAAGACCTTTGGCAAGCATTATTTTCCGGTTAGTTTAGGCTTTTTTTCAGGCTTTTTTTCAGCTTTTTTTCAGATCTTTTTCAGAGCTCTTTCAGTGCATTTACAATTTCCTCTACCGCCTGCTGGACGGTTCGGCTGCCCACATAGACAGTGCGGTGGGCATACTGTTCATAGAGCGGCACACGCTCCTTGTAAAGGTCGAGCAGAGTCTGTCCGGATTTTAGGACGACGCCGCGTTTGTTTAAATCTCCGAGGCGCTTTTGGAGCGTTCGATAGCTTACCTTCAGATAAACAACGGTGCTGATGCTGCGCAGATGTTCCATTGCCTTCGGACCATAGATCACGCTTCCTCCGGTAGCAATGACAGAATGTGTGACATCTATCTGGCTGTTGACGCGTTCTTCGATCGCATTGAAGCCGTCGATCCCTTCGTCGCGCATGATCTGCCAGAGCAGCTTTCCTTCTTCCTTCTGGATCAGAAGATCGGAATCTATAAAATCATAGCCGAGCACCTTGGCAAGGACGATGCCGACCGTGCTTTTTCCGGCACCGGGCATTCCGATTAATGTGATATTTTCCATATGTTTCTCCTTTATGTGATTTAAATAATTCAACGAAAAAATATGTTGCGTGGTGCATTTGTGGAATGCATTCAGTATAAAAGAAGATAATAAAAAATACAAGACAAATGTGTAGTAATAAAATGTCGCGGATATTGATATGCCAGATTGAGATGCCACATAAAAAACTGATGCGTAAACACCGGATTTGAGATATAATAGACGCAATGGAAAAGAAAGGAGCTAAAATGAAGCATGAAATTTAAGGATATGCCCTACAAACGGGTGGAAATGGACGAAGTACGCCGAGAATATCAGCAGCTTATGGATGAGATGAAGCGGGCGAAAAGCGGCGAGGAGCAGTTCGAGGTGCATAAAAAATATTACGCGCTGAGCAACCGCGTATCCACGCAGATGACGCTGGCGCACATCCGCTTTGATGTGGATCTGACGGATGAATTCTATGCGGCGGAGCACGAATATTATGATAAGATCGAACCGGAAATGCAGAATCTGACACAGGAGTATCAGAAGCTTCTGTACAGTTCTCCCTACCGCGCTTATCTGGAGGAGAAGATCGGCAAGGTCGCTTTCAAAAATATGGAGCTGTCCATGAAGGCTTTTGATGAAAAGCTGATTCCGCTGATGCAGGAAGAGAATGAGCTGAAAACAAAATACAACAAATTGATTGCCACGGCAAAGATTGAGTGGGAGGGTGAGGAGCTGAACCTCTCTCTGATGCGCCCGTATCTTTCTCACGCTGACCGTGAGGTGCGTAAAAAAGCCTGGGAAAAATACAGCGCTTATTTTGAGAGCGTAGAGGACCAGCTTGATACCATCTACGATCAGCTTGTGAAAAACCGCACGGAGCAGGCAAGGCAGATGGGTTACAAAAACTATGTGGAACTCGGCTATTACCGTATGACGCGCAACTCTTATGGCCAGGAGGAGGTGGAAAAATTCCGCTCTCAGATCAAGAAATATTTTGTGCCGCTGGCGGAGAAGCTGCACGACAGGCGCAGACAGAGACTGGGACTGGAGAAGCTTTCCTATATTGACGAGCAGGTTTATTTTGCGGACGGAAATCCGGCGCCGAACATGGATCCGGAGGGTATCTTAAAGGCAGGACAGCAGATGTACGCGGAAATGTCAAAGGAGACGAAAGAATTTTTTGATTTCATGATGGAGAACGAGCTGTTTGATGTGCTCGGACGCAAGACGAAGCGCGCGGGCGGTTATATGACGTATCTGCCGGATTACAATGCGCCGTTTATTTTCGCAAACTTCAACGGGACCAGCGGCGACCTTGATGTGATCACACATGAATGCGGACATGCTTTTCAGGGGTATATTTCCGGTAAGGATCCGATCCAGGAGCACCGTGATATCACAATGGAGACGGCTGAGATCCACTCTATGTCGATGGAATTTTTTGCGGATAAATGGATGGAGCTGTTTTTCCAGGATCGCGCGGAGGACTATCGCACAATGCACGGGGAGGACGGTGTGATCTTTATTCCGTACGGCTGTATGGTGGATGAATTTCAGCATATTGTTTATGAGAACCCGGATATGACGCCGCAGGAGCGCAAAGAGGCATGGAGCAGACTGGAAAAGGTGTACAAGCCGCATCTTGATTACGGTGATAATAAATATTTCGGAAATGGCGGCTTCTGGCAGAAGCAGCAGCACATTTTCAACTATCCGTTCTATTATATTGATTATGTGCTGGCGCAGACCTGTGCGTACATGTATAAGATCTGGATGAGCGAAAACCGCGAGGCAGCCTGGGAGAGCTACCTGAAGCTCTGTCGTCTTTCTGCAAGCAGATTTTATGACGAGATGCTCAAAGAAGTGGGACTGGAAGTGCCGTATGAGGAAGGCTGCATCCAGCGGATGGCAGAGAAGCTGGAAGTCCTGCTTGAGGTGTAGAAGGGAGCCTGCAGTGAAATTTTGCGGGCCGCGAAGAAGCAGAAGGCGGACGGCGGAGGAAATCCCAGGAATACAGAGGAAACATCAGGAATGCAGAGGCGTAAATATGCGTGCCTGTTCGCCGGTTGGGGGATGATGCGTGGAAGGTGTGCGGGGCAACCCCAATATGGTGAAGGTGAGCCAAGGGATAACTTGCGAATATAAAGGGAGAAAGACAATGGCAAAATTATATTTCCGTCACGGGGCGATGGGAAGCTCAAAGACGGCAAACGCGTTGATGGTAGCATACAATTATTATGAGCGTGGAAAAGAGGCGCTGCTGGTGAAACCTAAGATCGACACCAGAGATATCGGCGTGGTCCGCAGCCGCATGGGGCTGGAGCAGAAGTGTATTTACGTGGAAGATCTGCTTGCGATGAGTGATGAGGAAATCAGCCGATACGACTGTGTGATCGTGGATGAGGCGCAATTCTGCCAAAAATCGGATATTGAATTTTTCGTGCATATCGTAGATGAATTGAACATTCCGGTAATCTGCTATGGATTGCGGACAGATTTTCGCCGCGAGCTGTTTGAAGGCAGTATGTGGCTGCTGGCATGGGCGGATGTGATCGAGGAGCTGAAAACGGTCTGCTGGTGCGGCCAGGGCGCGACCTGCAATACCCGCTTTGATGAGGACGGGAAGATCATCCGCAGCGGAGAGCAGGTCGTGATGGGAGGCAATGACAGCTACACAGCGCTCTGCCGTAAGCACTACAAAGAAGGAAACCTCGGACCGCATAAGCGCGTACAGGTACGCCCGTAAGCCGGCACGTGCAGCTATCCTGCACGTAATGAACCGGCAACGTTTAGCGCTAATCGATCCCGTTTAATTCCTGATAAAGCCGCTTCGCATAGCTGTCGGTCATGCCGCAGATGTGATCGGTGATCAGCATCAGCCGCAGGTAAAGCTTTTCCTGGGCAGATTTGCCCTCCGCCTGCCTGCGGTAGACGGATTTGTAGTTTTCGGAGACCAGCGTCATCAGCTTTTCCTGCACGTCCGTCAGTCGGTGGCCGGTGTCGTAGTTGATCACCGCCGACACGAATTTATCCAGCAGGTACTGCAGCACAGTGGCGGCCGCAAGCTCTGTCTTGAAGATCGGACGCGACACGAACACGTAGCGGTAGGCGATGTCGCCGAGACGGTCATGCAGCGCACTGCCGTGGCTGCGGCTGAACAGGTCGGTTGGAAAGCTTCCTTCCATGATAGCGCGGTAGTTTTTCGTAAAGCCATAGGTGGCGCAGGCGATCAGAAAGCCCTGCACATTGACGATCCAGTTGGACACGGCGTAGCCTTCGGGATCGGCAACGCCGCGCTTTATGCCGCTGTCGTATTTTCGTTCCAGACGATTCACCATCTCCAGATAGGTGTTCTGCTCCTGGGGCAGCATACGCGTCAGCACATCCTCCGAGCGAAGCTCTTCCAGAAGCAGCCGGTAGCTGATAAAACCCTTCCGGTAGGCGTCCTCAATGTCGGCGGTCAGATAGGCGATGTCGTCCGCCGCCTCCAGAATATAGCACAGCGGATGACGGCAGCCGTTCGTGCCGGTAGCAGCCTGGATCTTTCCAAAAACATCGCGGTCGGCGTAAAAATAGCCCAGCTTTTTATCCTTGATGTTTCCGCTCTTTGTATTGATTTCAAGCGAAGAAACCGGATATTTGATAATCGTGTTCAGCAGGGCATAGGTGAGATTCATGCCGTTTTCATCCACCAGAAAATGAAGCTTCGTCACCAGGCGCAGAGCCTGGGCGTTGCCTTCAAAATTATAGAAATCAGCGAGCATCTGCGGGGAGAGCACTTCGGAAAGCGGTTTGCCCTCGAAGGTCAGCCGCGGCAGGTTTTCCCGAAACCAGTCCCGGATCGTCGTCTCGCCGAAATGTCCGAACGGCGGATTTCCGATGTCGTGGATCAGCCCGGCGCACTGTACGATGCTGCACACATCAGACTGCATCTGGAGGTCAAAATGTCCATCCCGCTGATTGCGGATGATATATTGCGAAATGTTCTGTCCGAGCGAGCGCGCGATAGAGGACACTTCCAGCGAGTGTGTCAGCCTGGTGCGGATAAAATCGCTCTTATCCAGCGGAAAAACCTGCGTCTTATCCTGCAGGCGCCGGAACGACGCGCTGCCGATAATGCGGTGGTAATCCTTTTCAAATTCACTTCTTAAGTCCGTTGAGGTCGCAGCGCTCATATAGCTGCGGATACGGTCCGGACAAAGCAGAGTATTCCAGTTCATAGTAAGATCCCGCTGCGGGAATGCCGCAGAGCCTTTCTGAATGTTTTGGAAATAGTTTAACATAGATAAAGATAATTAGCTACGGTGATTTTGGGATTAATCTTAGAAGTGAAATCTCCGGTTCTTTTTGACCGGAGAATTTTTCAATATTGTAGTTTTACTATATGGAATTTTCTTTTTCAGCAGCCTCTTTTTTGCGATACTGTAGTGGTGTCATCTGGTAATATTTTTTAAATACCGTTGAAAAATATGCCTGACTCTCAAAACCGCACGTAGATGCAATCTGGTTAATAGGAGTATTAGAAAATTTTAAAAGGCCTTTGGCTTTGTCCAGGCGGAACTGCTGGATAAAATCCTGAACTGATACATGGAGTAAATCTGAGAAGATCCGATATAGATACGTTCTGTCGATACCAACATAAACAGCAATATCACTGACTCGCAGATCACTTTGGATAAAGTGCTGTTCAATATAGGAAATAGCGCTGGCAAGATATTGCTCAGCATTGCTTACGGCAGGATGAGGCTGGCGCTGGATGATCAGGGCGAATACTTCATACAGATATCCCAACAGTTCATATTCTCTGGAAAGATCAGAAAACTGGGGATAGACCAGTTTGTGCAGCAATTCTTTTAGTTTTTCATCTTCTCCGTGATAAAGAACGGGATTGTTTTCTGTGAAACCGCATAGGCGCATGATTTTGAAAGCATCATTGCCATTGAAACCGAACCAGTAGTAGGTCCAGGGATTTTCCATGTCCGCAATATAATAAATAGCTTCGTCCGGCCGGATCAGGAAGAGATCGCCTTCTTGGATCTGATATGTTCCATACGGGGTGTAGTAGGTCCCTTTTCCGCTGAGAATATAATGAATGAGATAATGGTCATAGACCCGCAGAAAGGTGTACCAGCCGGGTTCACAGTGAGCCTTGTGTCCGCTTTCATAAACTACCATATTGGTGTTAGTGGGCGGCGAGGTGGTAAAATCATTTAACTGCATGTGTGCAATGGCTTTTCTGGTGGAAAGATTTTCATACAGGTAGGTATTGCGCTTTTTTTTGCTCATAAAATGACGATTCCTTTCTGTCTGCAAACGAAATGGTATGCTGTCAGATAAAGGCAAAGCTATTTGCCGGAGGGACTTCATTCATGATGAAGATAAGAAATTATAACATTACATAGAGAAAAATACAACATAATTAGAAAAATTAACAACATCAGATTGAAGAATGCTATCATTTTTCATGATAGTATATTATACAGATATTAGAAAGAAATAGAAATTGAGTGAAAAAATGGGAAAATTTCACAAATTAATTTAAAATCTACGCGTAGACGAAAAGAAACAAATGAGACAACATTTTTACAAAAATTAAATCGCTTTTATGCAGATGCAAGAAGAAGGAAAGGATTGGTGAATCAGATGCGTAAAATGAAAAAGGGATGTAGTGTTTTGATGTGTGGGACTATGGTTGCCGGATTAATGGTGGGCAGCGTAAATGCAAAGGAAACTGTAACATGGTGGTCATGGAGTACCGAGGCAACCACAGCGCTGAATGCTCAGGCGGAATATGCAGAAGCAAACGCAGACCTTGATGTAGAACTGGAGCTGACGTCAAGCGCAGATTATTGGGTGAAGCTTCCGGTAGCGATTGCAGCAGGTACGGGACCGGATGTTTATCAAATGACGAGACCGGATTTTGAATCTTATGCAGCGGCAGGAAATGCGATGGATTTGACGGAGGTGATTGTGAATTCACCGCTGCTTCAGGAATATCTGGACAGCCTGGATCCGGTATTGGTGGAAACGTATCAGTTCGAAGGAAAACAGATGGGGATACCTCTGACCATTGAATGTTCCGCTATTGTATACAATAAGACTATTATGGAAGCAGCAGGTATTGATTTAGAAGCAATAGAAGATACCTGGACATGGGCTGATCTGCAGGAAATCGCGGAACAGCTGACTGTAAAGGATGAAAAAGGAGAAACTACACAGTACGGATTTTATGTGCCGGCGGATCGTCTTCCGAGCTGGGAGATTATCTGGACTTCCGGATATGATATTTTTGATGAGACAGGAGAAAATTGCCTGCTGGATGATCCTGGCATCGCAGAAGCGCTGCAGCCGCTGGCGGACATGTATCAGTCCGGTGTGTCTCCTTCTATCGATGTTACTACCATTTCTTCCGGTGACGATATGTTTATGAGCGGAAAAATTGCCATGATCGCGGCAGGTGTGTGGAAGGTGCCGACATATTCCAGGATCACAGGCTTTGAATGGGATTCTGTGGAGCTCCCGGTAAATCCGGAGACGGGAGAACGTTATTGTTCCAGCAATGTCTGTGGACTTATCATAAATCCCAAAACAGAAAATCTCGATGCGGCAGTTGCCCTGATGGAGCAGCTGGTACAGCCGGAAAGCCAGAAGCTGTATGCCGATTCTAACAGTGCGATTCCGGCATTGGAAGAGGTAAGAGAAGGATATTTTGATACAGAGGTTGCAGACAGGATTGAAGCATTTGAAGATGCTCTTGATTATGTGCACCCTAACGTGCTGTCCCAGTACATTCCGTATCAGCAGTTTTCGCAGTTATATGCAGACGGTCTGAAGCAGGGAATTACAGGTGAGAAGACTATGGCAGAGGCACTGCAGGATCTGGATGCTTCTATTACAGCAGTAGTGGAGGAGAACAAGGCGGGTTAATTGCACAAAAAGGAGTATGTCATGAAAAAATATACAGTAAAAGAGAAGAGAGCGATTTGTCAGGGCTTACTGTTTATTTCTCCGTGGTTGATAGGGGTGATAGGCTTTACGCTTATCCCCCTGCTTCTGGCTTTTGGAATCAGTCTGACAGATTATAATTTTCTGACAGAACCCAAATTTGTCGGTCTGGAGAATTATATTACCATGTTTACGAAGGATCCATTGATTTGGAAATCTCTTGGAATCACTTTATTATATGCTGTTATTTCCGTGCCTCTTCAGTTAGCCTTTGGCTTTCTCCTGGCGAATCTGCTGAACCAGAAATTGAGAGGGATTTTGGTTTTCCGGACACTCTTTTATGCGCCATGCCTTGTGGCGGTAGTATCATCCACTCTGCTCTGGAAACAGATGCTGGAAACGGAATTCGGTATTATTAATTACCTTCTGGGGCTGATCGGAATTGATAAAGTATCCTGGCTTGGGCAGACGGGAACAATTATTGCCAGCGTAGTGTTTATCAGTTTGTGGCAGTCCGGAAAGATGATTATTATAAATTTGGCAGGACTTCAGGCAATTCCTACCGTTTATTATGAGGCGGCGGATCTGGACGGATGCACAAGGTGGCGTCAGGCGTTTTATATCACTTTACCGCTGATGAGCCCGACAATCTTTATGAATCTTCTTATTGGTTTAATAGGCGCTTTTAAGACTTTTACACAGATCAAGATTTTGACGGATGGAGGACCTGACAATGCCAGTCTGGTATATATGCTATACATTTATAAGACGGCATTTACCAATTATAAGCTTGGATATGCTAATGCCATGTCGATCCTGCTCTTTGTAATTGTGGGAATATTGACTGTTTTTGTATTCCGGACGTCGAATAAATGGGTTCATTATGGGAGTGAATAAAGTATGAATAGAAAAAGTATCTATGGAAGGACTGCCGGAAAAATTGGTTGTTACGCAGCGCTATTAATCCTGGCTGTGATCTTTGTGTTTCCACTGTATTGGTTTTTCTTAAATTCCTTCAAAAGCTATGAACAGCTGTTTCAATATCCACCCAAATTCTGGGTATGGCCTTTCAGGTTTGCCAATTATCTGGAGGCCTATAAGTATCCGGCTTTTGATTTTGGACAGATGATGAAAAATTCAGCAATTATTACAATTACTTCGGTGATTGGCGCTGTTTTATCTTCTTCCGTGGTGGCCTTTGGATTTTCAAGAATCCGCTGGAGAGGGAGGGACCAGGTTTTTGTTCTGGTGATTCTGACCATGATTATTCCTACGGAGATCGTACTGACGCCACTGTATCTGATTTATAGTAAGCTGGGGCTGCTTAATACCTGGTTTCCGGTTATTGCGCCGTTCTTTTTTGCAAAACCTTTCTATACTTTTATGCTTCGGCAGAGTATGATGGGGATTCCTGTTGAAATGGATGAGTCAGCTATTGTGGATGGCTGTACTGTATGGCAAAGGTTTACGCATATTATTCTTCCGCAGGTAAAACCGACTGTCTTTGCGGTGATTATCATGGCCATGCAGGATCAGTGGAACAATTATCTGGAACCGCTTATTTTTATTAATTCCAATTCAAAGCAGACTATTTCAGTAGGTTTGACTTTTTTCAGCGGAATGAATGCAACGGAATGGAATCTGGTATTTGCAGGGGCCGTTATGGTAGCGCTTCCTATATTGATTATTTTTGTGTTTTTCCAGAAATATTTTATCCAGGGTGTCGTCGTATCAGGCGTAAAAGGATAACTTGCAAACCGAACAGAAAGATAAGATGGAGAGAACAAAATGAAATTACATTTTTATGGAACTGCGGCTTCAGAAGGTGTTCCGGCCGCATTCTGTGAATGCAGGTATTGTCAGAAAATAAGAAAGGCAGGAGGAAAAAATCTGCGTATGCGGACATGTGTACAGCTGGACGAGGATGTGCTGATAGATTTTTCTATGGATACCTATGCACAGACTTTATTTCGGAATCTGGATTTATCGGTTATTTCGCATTTGCTTGTAACTCATTCTCATGAGGACCATTTTTTTCCTGCTACGCTGACGTCTATTCTGCCGCCCTGGGCATTTTATGACAGAAAACGGTCTTTGGACGTATACGGAAATGAAAAAATTATACAGAAGGTTGTGGAGGCTATAGAAAATCTGGGGGAGGATCACGGAAAGACGGAGGAATATCTAAAACTTCACCAACTGCGTTACTATCAGGGATTTTCTCTTGGAAAATATTATGTGATGCCATTACCGGCCAACCATGACAAAAAGGAAAACTGCATGATCTATATAATCCGGGATCAGGAAAAAACACTTCTCTATGGGCATGATAGCAGTATGTTTTGCAGAGAAACGTGGCAGAAGTTGAAAGATTACCGGTTCGATTGTGTTGTCCTGGACTGTACGATGGTGGAAGAAACGGGGGTTTATGCCGGGCATATGGGGTTGCCGGACAATATCCGGGTACGGGACCGGATGCTGGCAGAGGGAATGGCAACAGAGGAGACGAAATTTGTCCTGACTCATTTTGTACATCGATTTAATCCTCTTCATGAGCGGATCACGCCGATTTTTGCAGAAAAGGGTTTTTTGGCAGCGTATGACGGGATGGATGTGGAGTTTTAACGCATCTGGGAAAGGGGCAATCAGATGGAGACGTTGATGGTTTTTTTGTTAAAATTGAATTTTACAGAATTTGAGAGCGGTGCCCTGCTGAAAATTATCCTTGCCTTTGCATGTGGAGCCTCTATTGGACTCGAACGGGAGAAGAAAGGCTGTCCGGCTGGATTGAAGACATTTTCGTTTGTATGTCTTGGCTCCACGCTTGTGATGATCACGAATGATTTTATCTGTCAATTCCTAACGCATGGAACCGGAGATCCGGCGAGAATGGCAGCGCAGGTTGTCAGTGGAATCGGATTTCTGGGGGCAGGTTCTATTATGGTCACTGGATACAATCAGGTGAGAGGATTGACTACAGCCGCGGCTTTGTGGGTAACAGCAGCTCTTGGTCTATCCATTGGTACAGGATTTTATTTTGGAGCTTTTGCGGGCCTGTGTGTGATCCATATTACTGCTTTTGTTTTTAATTATGTTGACCGGAAAATTATGGAGCGTTCCAGAAGCATGACAATATATGTGGATGGAGAAAATGAAGAATTTATGCTGCGATTAATGGAATATTTTAATTTTCGCGGGATCCGTGTAGTGAACTTAATGCGAAAAGCAGAAAATAAGTGGTATGTAAACGATGTATGTGCGATGATTGCTATTAGATTTCCGAAAAAAGATTGCCACAGAACCGTTTTGGCTGAAATACGGCAGATTGAAGGGCTGCGGTTTGTGGAAGAATTGTAAGGAACGGCAGGAGGAGAATATGATTGCTAATTACCATACCCATACATGGCGGTGTAAGCACGCTGTGGGACTTGAACGCGACTATATAGAGAATGCCATTAAAGGGGGGATGAGAATACTGGGGTTTTCTGATCACACACCCATGCCTTATGAAGGCGGGTATGTCAGTGCTGTGAAAATGGATGTGGATCAGTTAGAGGATTACGTAGATACGGTTCTGCAGCTGAAAGAAGAATATAAAAAAGATATTGAAATTCATTTAGGGCTTGAGGTAGAGTATTATCCCCGCTATTTTGAAAAGCTGCTGAATATTACAGGACAGTATCCTATTGAATATTTTTTGCTGGCTCAGCATTATCTTGGAAATGAGATTGATGATGTATTCAGCGGAGAACCTACAAAGGATCCACAGCGCCTGCAGCGTTATTGCGCGCAGGCGAAAGAAGCATTGAACACGGGATACTTTTCCTGTTTTGCTCATCCGGACTTTTTGAATTTTACAGGCGAAAATGAAATGTACGAAAAATACATACGTGATTTGTGCATTCATGCGAAAGCGCTGGAGATCCCTCTCGAGATTAATTTTCTTGGTATCTGGGAAAAACGTCATTATCCGAACGTTAAATTTTGGAAAATCGCCGGAGAAGTGGGTAATACTGTTATATTTGGCGCAGATGCGCATCAGCCGGAAAAAGTCTGGAATCCGGAGGCTCTGGATGTTGCGGAAAAAATGGTAGCGGAGCATAGACTGAAGCTGGCAGATACAATGACATTGCGCAGACCGGGAAGAAAATCCTGCCACCGCGCTGATTATATGTAAAAATAAAGGGGCTGTGAAAAAAGGCTCCTGTCCGTTCAGATGAAGGAGTAGGGCATATTTTGACATACCATCATTTTTTACACAGATTTAAGACAGAGTTCTCCTGGATTTGACATAAAATGAGTATGATTCTTATAAGCAATCTGTTCTACAGCGGAAAAAGCTTATAAGGAGAGGAAAATTCAGATGAAGAAAACAGACAAAAAAACGGAAAAAGAGGCAAAAACGGCAAACATACCATACATGATGAACCGGGAATTATCGTGGCTGAAATTTAATGAAAGAGTATTGAACGAAGCCGGAAATCCGGAGGTGCCGCTGGCGGAACGTCTGACCTTTGCAGCCATTTATCAGTCAAATCTGGATGAATTTTATGGGGTAAGAGTTGGCACGCTTATGGACCAGATGGAATCCTCGGAGGTCGTGCGGGAAAACAAGACCAATATGACCAGCGAGGAGCAGGTGAAGGCAATTTTGAAAGTCACCAGAGAGCTGGACCGCAAAAAAGCGGTGATTTACGAGCAGCTGATGGGAGAGCTGGAGCCAAAGGGTGTGCGTCTGATAAACTTTAATAAATTGTCGGCGGAGGAGGGCAGGCTTCTGGAAGCTTATTTTGACAATGAAATTGCGCCGTATCTGTCCGCGAATATCGTAAGCAAGCAGCAGCCGTTCCCCTTTTTAAAAAATAAAGATATTTATGCGGCGGCGCTGCTGGTAACGAAGGGAGGAAAGTCAAGAACGGCAATTATCCCCTGCAGCAACAACGTTTTTAAGCGTCTGATAGATATCCCGACCAGAAAAGGGACCTTTATGCTTTCGGAGGAGCTGATTCTTCATTTCCTGCCCAAGCTGTTTAAAAATTATGAAGTGAAAGAAAAATCATTGATCCGCGTTACCAGAAATGCAGATATCGACACGGAGACCGTTTACGACGAGGATATGGAATACCGGAAGGCGATGGAAAACCTCATCAAGCAGAGAAAGCGGATGAATCCGGTGCGGATGGAGCTTTCCAGGGAGCTCAATAAAAAAATGATCAGCTCCTTATGCAGGGATATCCATGTGGACAAAGAGCACGTATTTTTATCGGAGGTTCCGCTGGATATGTCGTTTGTGTCGGCGATTCAGAGCTATCTGAAAAATACCGGGCAGGAGGATATCTTCTATCAGAGACGCACTCCGAGAATGACGCAGCAGCTGGATGACAAGGAGCCGCTGATTCCGCAGATTATGGAAAAGGATGTGTTGTTATCCTATCCGTTTGAAAGCATCAGACCGTTTATTAAGCTGCTTTATGAGGCGGCGAAGGATGAAACTGTGGTATCTGTAAAGATGACGTTATATCGTCTGGCGGACAAGAGCCAGGTTGTGGACGCGCTGGTGGAAGCTGCGGAAAACGGCAAAGAAGTGGTCGTTCTGGTGGAGCTCAGGGCGCGGTTTGACGAAGAAAGCAATATTGAATATTCCAGAAGGCTGGAGGAGGCCGGCTGCCGGGTGATTTACGGATTGAACGGCTACAAGGTGCACTCCAAGCTCTGCCTGATTTCCAGAAAAACAGAGGAGGGCGTATCCTACATCACGCAGGTGGGAACTGGAAACTACAACGAGAAAACATCGGCGCTGTATACGGACCTCTCGCTGATTACGGGAAATCAGGATATAGGAAAGGAATCCGCGGAGGTTTTCGCGGCTCTGCTGAGAGGAGAGACGGTGGAGGAGACCCGGCTTCTTCTGGTGGCGCCGAAGTGCCTGCAGAACAGGGTGCTCGATATGATAGAGGAAGAAATCGCGCATGTGAAAAACGGGGAGGACGGCTACATCGGAATAAAAATCAACTCTCTGACAGACAAGGTGATTATTGACAAATTGGTGGAGGCGTCCCAGGCGGGTGTAAAAATTGAAATGATAGTCAGAGGAATCTGCTGTCTGATACCGGGCGTGAAGGGCTACACGGAAAACATAAAGGTGGTAAGCATTGTAGGGCGTTATCTGGAGCACTCCAGAATTTACCGGTTCGGGACAAAGGAACGGGAGAAGGTGTATATTGCCTCCGCTGATTTTATGACGCGCAACACTGTCCGCAGGGTGGAGGTTGCCGCGCCGGTGCTCGATGAGAAGCTGAAGGACCACCTCGGATGGATGTTTGAGACCATGATGCATGACGATGAAAAGGGAAAATGTCTCACATCAAAAGGAATCTATGTGAACCGGAACCTGGGCGATGTGAAGCTGGATTCCCAGGAGCTGTTTTATGCAATGGCTTACAGCAATGCGGAAAAGACGGAGAAGGAAATCAAAAAGTGATAGAAAAGGATGTGTCGTTTGAGCCGGTCATTACGGATTCCGCAGGCGCGCCCAGGGAGCTGGAAAAAAGCGGGATTCTGTATGAGGGCGAGATAGATTTAAAGAAAATCGGTTTTTGCAAGCTGGAGGCGCAGCAGAATTGTCTGACGGGTTCCTTCTGCATTCCACGGTTTCTCGATGTGCAGGGAGCCAGATACTGCATTCTGTTCTTTATCACGCGGGATAAAATCGTTCTGGTGGATGATGAGGGTTTTTCGGAGAGGATGACAGAAAGAATCCGGCAGAGAAAAGGCAGCGAAAACATGACAAAGGAAATGTTTCTGTTTCATTTCATGGCGGAATTTCTGAACCGGGACCAGGAGCAGCTTGCTTTGTTTGAAAAGAGGCTGATGGAGCTGGAGGAGGCTGTCCAGCGGGACCGCGCGGAAAACTTTCAGTCCGGTATCATGAAGCTGCGCCGCGAGCTTCTTATATTAAGAGGCTATTATGATGAAATCATGGATGTCGGAAAGGCGCTGGAGGAAAATGAAAACCGCTATTTTGCCAAAAAGCAGCTAAAATATTTTGGCACGATATCGGACCGGGCGGAGCGGCTGATGAATAAAACCTTTCATCTGCTGGAATACGCGGGACAGGTGAACGATGCCTATCAATCAAAGGTGGACGCCCGGCAGAACAGCAACATGCAGTTTCTGACCGTTATTTCAACCGTTTTTTTCCCGCTTACCCTGATTACGGGCTGGTACGGAATGAACTTCCAGAACATGCCGGAGCTGGAAAACGGATATCATGGTGTCATTATATTAAGTGTCATAGTGGTAATAGCCTGCATTATTATTTTTAAGATAAAGAAAATTTTTTAAATAAAAAAATCTTAAAAAAATATAAAAAAGTGCTTGCATTTGCAAGAAAAATATAATATAATACTTTTCGTTCGGTGGGGTACCGAAGAAAATAATAAAAGCGCGATTAGCTCAGTTGGTAGAGCACCTGACTCTTAATCAGGGTGTCCAGGGTTCGAGCCCCTGATCGCGCACTGAAAGTATCGCTTTTGCAGACTTGGAGCTGCGGGGGCGGTGCTTTTTTTGTGTGTAAACGACAGGATATCGGCTGTGGATGGTAATGACTTCGTCAAATTTTTGCTATGCTTACCGGTCAAACAGATGTAAAACCAGGGCAAGATATTATAATGGACAGTAAAATCTTCTAATATAAAAGAGCGGGACAGTGGTGGTATAATACAAATATCAAAAGCTTTTGAACGCAGAATGAACGACAGGATTTTACAGGGTACGATAAAATATTATTTAGGACGGGAGGTACAGTATGAATAAGAAGATAATAAATGCTATGCTGGTTCTTGGAATGACAGCAGGGCTTGCAGCGGGCACATGTACGAGCGCATTTGCAGAGGAAGCGGAAACGGAAGAAGCCAGAGGCTATCGCTTCACCTGGGTTAACCCCATTGTTGGATTGGAATACTGGTCTATTGCAGAAGAAGGCATGGCGGCTGCAGATGCGAAATATGGGACGGATACGCAGACCGTGGGACCGACAGAAATTAACGTGGACGAAATGGTAAAGCAGATTGACGCGGCAGTGGCGGCGCAGGTAGATGGCATTATAACAATGGCGCTTGACCCGACAGCATTAGGGCCGGCAATTCAGAGAGCCGTTGACGCGGGAATTCCGGTTGTCTGCATTGATACGGATGCGCCGGATTCCGCGCGTTCCTATTATGCGGGAACCTCCAATTATGACGCCGGATTCCAGGCAGGCCAGACCATGGCGGAGATGACAGACGGCAAAGCAAAGGTAGGCATTCTTATGGGCGGCATCAATGCATCCAATATGGTATCGCGCGTGGAAGGATTTAAAGCCGCGCTGGAAGAATATCAGGATATGGAAATAATTGTGACGGAAGATACGAACGCGGATCTGCTGATCGGAACGCAGAAAGCCCAGGCGATGATGCAGACCTATCCGGAAATGACTGCTATTTTCGGAACCAGTTCTACGGATGCACAGGCGGCAGGCAAGGTGGCAGAAGAAATGGGAATCACAGATCAGTACTGCATTATCGGATTCGATGATATGGAGGATACTCTGAATTATATCCGCGAGGGCGTCGTAGACGCGACGACTGTTCAGAAGCCGTATGAGATGGGCTATCTTGGTGTCGAGCTGTTGGTACAGACGATCGAAGGAAACGGACCGGAAGAGCAGGTTATCGATACGGGCGTTACCATGGTAACAGCAGATAATGTAGACAGCTACAAGGAATAACGATGACAAAATAACTGCCGCAGAATAGCTGCGGCAGTTGCACTTTTGAAGGGAGGATTTTATGAAACAGAAATCAATTTTCAGGAAAATCATTTCCAGCAAGGAAATGGGTATTTTTATTCCGTGGCTTCTCATCTGCATTGTAACAGGGGTTGTGAATCATGCGTTCTTCAGCATGAATAATGTAATTAATCTGCTGCGTTCCATATCGATTACGCTGCTGGGCGCTATTGGAGTCACCTTCGTGCTGATCAGCGGTCAGATGGAAATGTCCATCGGTTCTACTATGGGTCTTGCCAGCCTGATTACCGGTATGTGCATGGATCGTTATCAGCTTCCGGTGGTCGTTTCCATTCTGGCGGGGCTGCTGGTTGCGGCACTGATCGGAGTGGTCAATGGCGTAATTATATCCAAATTTAAAATTCCGGCATTGATTGTAACGCTTGGTACCATGTATATTGGACGTGGAGCCATTAACGTTATTTCGAAAGGGGTGCCCTTTGGCGGATTCCCGGATAGCTTTAACCAACTGGGACAGGGCACATTATTTTCTATTCCTTATTCTGTCTATATAGCGTTCGCGGCAATGGTAATCGCATCGGTGGTTTTAAAATATACCGTGTTCGGGCGCTCGATTATGGCGGTGGGCGGAAATGCGGAGACAGCGCGTCTTTCGGGTATCCATATTGATAAGATTACTGTTATTACCTATATTATTTCTGCCGTGACGGCAGGCATGGCGGGTATTCTGACCGCGTCCCGTCTTTCGTCCGCTCAGGCAAATGCCGGAAACGGCTGGGAAATGACGGTTATTTCCGCCGTAGTAATCGGGGGAACCAGTATGTATGGAGGCTCCGGTTCGATCGTGGGGACCCTGATCGGCGTGGCGATTATGGAAACCCTGACCGTATCGATGACTATGCTTCGCGTAGATGCCTACTGGCAGAAAATTGTAGTTGGGGCAATTATTATCTTTGCAGTTGGCGTCGATACCTACCGGCGCTCTAAAGCATCGGCGGATAAGGGGTGATTTTCATGGAAAAAAGAGCAATTCTGGAAATGCAGCATATTACAAAGCGTTTCCCGGGTGTGCTGGCATTGGATGACGTAAGTTTTCAGGCATATTCCGGTGAGATTCTGGCGCTGTGCGGTGAGAATGGCGCAGGAAAGTCGACACTGATGAAGGTTCTCAGCGGTTCCTGGCCGGAATCAACCTATGAGGGGAAAATTCTGGTGGATGGTCAGCTCTGCCATTTTACAGATACGGAGAAATCGGAAAAAGCGGGCATCGCCATGATTTATCAGGAAATCAGTATGCATCTTGACGAGACGGTGGCGGAAAATATTTATCTTGGCAGATGGCCGAAAAAGAAGGGCCTTATTGACTGGAAAAAAATGAATGAAAATGCTGTCCGGTACATTGAGATGGTAGGGCTGGATGTGACGCCGGAAGAGCACCTGAGGAATCTGGGTACCAGCCAGCAGCAGCTTGTGGCGATTGCCAGGGCGCTTACCAAGAATCCTAAAATCCTTGTACTGGATGAGCCGACATCGCCCCTGACCCTGACTGAGTCGGAACGGCTGTTTAAAATTCTTCACAGCCTGAAGGAAAAGGGAATTGCGTGTATTTTAATTACGCATAAGCTGACGGAGATATTTGCGAATGCGGACCGGGTTGTGGTTATGCGGGATGGAAAGACAATTTCCACCACAATGATGGCGGATGCGACGGAGGAGAAAATCGTAACCGATATGGTGGGGCGGAAAATAGACTCTTACTATCCGAAGGAAAAGGCGGAAATAGGAAAGGTTGTTCTGGAAGTGAAGCATATGACGGTGCCGCATCCCTATGCAGCGAATAAAAAAATCGTTCAGGATGTCTCGTTTTCCGTGCGCGGCGGCGAGATTCTGGGAATCGGCGGTCTTGTGGGAGCCGGACGAAGCGAACTGGTAAATGCAATCTTCCGCAAGATTATCCCGGAGACGGGAGAAATCCTGATGGAAGGAAAGCCGCTGAAGATCCGGTCCTGTTCAGACGCCATCCGGGCGGGAATTGCGCTGGTGACCGAGGACAGGAAAACCGATGGGATCGTGGGATGTTTAAGCATCCGGGAAAATATTGCCCTTGCCTCTTTGCAAAAATTATCAAAAAATGGTTTTATGAAGGGAAAGGAAGAAAAAGAGCAGGCAGGCAGATATTTTAAAGAGATTTCCATAAAAGCGCCGGATATGGATACGAAGCTTCAGCAGCTTTCAGGCGGAAATCAGCAGAAGGTGGTATTGAGTAAATGGCTGATGAGACGACCAAAGGTTCTGATTATGGATGAGCCGACACGTGGTATTGACGTGGGCGCGAAGTATGAGATATATAAAATAATGGTGGATCTGGCAAGGCAGGGCATTGCCATTGTGATGATATCGTCAGAGCTTCCCGAGCTGCTTTCCATGTCGGATCGCGTGATGATACTGAATGAAGGGAGAGTCAGTGGGATTCTGAAGCAGGAGGAGTGTACGCAGGAGAAGATCATGAAGCTGGCGACAGCGTCCATGGAATAGAACAGGCGCCAAAGGAGCATGGAAGAATGGGGGCAGAGGTATGCGGAAAAGACAGAGGGTTTTTATATTCAGACAGGTGGCATGCCTGGTTGGAAGCGTTTTTGCGGGGCTTCTGTTCCTTTTTTGTGTGCAGGACGGGCTGCGCCATCATGCGGACAGCGAAAATCAGAATCTGATGACGATCAGCACCTGCTTTAATGATATCAGCGTTGAAATGCAGAAGGTCAGAGAATGGGTGAAGTTTTCGACGGAGAATAAGCTGGATGATGAAGCAGAATTCGCCGATTCCCGGGAAAGGCTTATCCGTTCCTCGGAAATTCTTGCGGGTTATATGAATGAGCGCAGCTATAACCGCAGCAGCATAGACCTGAAATGCACGATTGAAACTTATATACAGGACTGCGAGACTCTGATGGAATCCCTGAAGACCGGAAATTATAGCGAGACGACAAGAAACTATAAAATCTGCGAGCAGACCTATGAATTCAGTCAGGAGAAAATGAACTGGGTTTACCGCGATATTCAGGAGAGCTATGTAATCAGCCGGGAGCAGCTTGAAAAATATGAGCTGCTCAGCAGCGTGATCAAGGCGGCAACAACCGTTATTATAATTTCTGTGGCCGCGCTGCTTCTTGCGCTTCTGAACAGGGTAATCGTCCGCCCAATAAACAATTTGTACAGCAAAACAGAATTATTCCTGACGGAGGAGGGACAGATCGAGCCGACTACATCTCCGGTAAAACAAAAAAATGAAATTGACTTGCTCAATAACAGTATTTACAGAATGCAAATGAGGATCGGGGAACAGTACCGGCAATTATTAGAAAAGGCAGAGATGGAAAAACAGCTTACGATGGAAAAATTAAAGGCTGTTGAAAATGAAAAATGGATGAAGGATGCCCAACTGAAAAATCTTCAGGCGAGAATCAATCCGCATTTTCTGTTTAATTCCATTAACCTGATCTCGAAAATGGCATATATGGAGGATGCGGAGCAGACCTCGGAAATGCTGGAATCCTTTGGCGAGTTTCTTCGCTATAATCTGGATAATTTCGGAAAAACTGTCACTATTCAGAAGGAGTTGGAGAATGTGCGGGATTACACGACGATCCAGAAGATCCGTTTTGGGGACCGCATGGATTTTAGCATTACTGCGGATCAGGCTGTGACCGGGACGAAAATACCATGCCTTATTTTGCAGCCGCTGGTGGAGAATGCGATTATTCATGGGGTAGGTATGTACACGACGGGAGCGTTCATCAGCGTGGATGTTAGGAAAACAGAGACGGGGCGGGTTCGCATGACGGTATTGGATAATGGAATCGGCATGACGGATGATACGCTAAAGGAGGTGAGAAGTAAGGCAGCGGAATCCTCTCAGCAGCAGGATGATGGTTCTATTGGGCTTTCGAACGTATTTAAACGTCTTCGCCTGTTTTTTAACAATGACGTAGATATTTATATCGACTCGGAGCAGGGACAGTTTACGAAAATTCAGATAGAAATTCCATTTTGGGGAAGTGAGGCGATGGAAGATGTATCAGGTATTGATAGCGGACGATGAAGCGATTGAGCGCAACGCGCTGAAAATGATGCTGGAAAATAATATCGCATCTATAGAGGTAACCGGAGAGGCAGAAAATGGAGTCCAGCTTCTCCAGATGCTAAAAAAGAACCGGTACGATATTGCGGTCGTGGATATTGAGATGCCGGGACTATCCGGGCTGGAGGTGCTTCAGATGGCGCAAAAGGAACTGGAAAACACCCGGGTTATCATTTTTACGGCTTACAGTAATTTTGATTATGCGCAGATGTCGCTGCGCTATCATGCGTTTGATTATCTTCTGAAGCCGACAAGGCGGGATAAGCTGATGGCGACCATAGAGCGGTGCGTGGAGGATATCGAAGCGGCGCGCAGGAAATCGGTAAACAGTGAGAGGCTGAAGAAAATTATCGGGCAGATCCGACCGCTGATGGATGAGGAGCTGCTTAATAGCTTTTGTACGGGCAGCGGTGATTTTGCCAGGCTGAAGGTATATCTGAATGCTCTGGAGATATCCACAGAGACTGGTTATATTGTAACGTTCCGCATACGCGACCGCAGAAAGGGCCAGATGAGCCCGGAGGATTCCCTGGACCAGCTTGCATTAAAAAAATCGGTGGCGAAAAAACTGAGCACCGGGCTTTCGGAGCTGGTAGAACATTCGCTGGCGCAGGTTCAGCGGGACAAAATTACGGCGTTTATTCCTGTGGAACGGCCGGGAGCGGAATACCAGAACCGTGTAGACAGCATTAATCTTGTTCATATTATTCTGGACCGGATACAGCTCCCTGAGACGGTGGAAGTTATTGCGGGAATCGGATCCGTACAGGAGTCGCTGGAACAGATGCATCTTTCTTACCGGGAAAGCATCAGCGCCCTGCATGATACGAAGACGAACATGGCAATCCGCCATTATAATGACCTGTTTGACAGGAAGGAGCAGGACTGGCATATTTTGCAGAAGGAACAGAAACAACTGCTTGCGGCTATCCGGGATGAGGACATGGAAAAACAGAAGAAAATGATTGATCAGATTTTCTTTGTGCTGCATAAGAAACCGCCGGAAGAATGCAGCAGCCATATTCTGGAGATGATGGTGCAGATTCTGCATAGTGTGGATCCCTATTTTTCGGAAAATCAGGATCACCGTTTTCACATCAGCCGCCTGTGCCGGGAGTGCATGAACATAGGCGATACGGACAGCCTGAAGCGGTGGCTGACCGAGTATTGTCAGAATTTGTCGCGGGAAATGAATGTCGGCAGCCATACCGGTATTGTAATCGAACAGGCGCGAAAATATATTGATGACAATTATCAGGAGGATTTATCCCTGAATGACGTCAGCAGACACTGTAATGTCAGTATTTATTATATGAGCAGGCTGTTTAAAGAAAAAATGGGAGAGAATTATTCCACCTATCTGACACGGGTAAGGATGGAGGCGGCAAAGGAGATGATCCGCAAATACGATTATCCGCTGAAAACTCTGTCTGATAAATGCGGATTCCGGAGCGTGGGATATTTCTGCCGGGTGTTTAAGCAATATACGGGCGTAACCGTAGGGGAATTTAAAGAGCAGAGATGAATAAGGCGAAAGCCGGGAGATAACTATGGAGAAAATGATAAAAGTTGTATGTGAGCAGGAAGCATATGCATTGATTGATGACATTACGTATACCCATGTTCCGTTTTGGTATGGAGAGACACAGCGGCCGCTGCGTCTGAGCATTCTTCTGCCGAAGCATAAGGAGGGGCACAGAAAGCTGCCGCTGATCGTATGGCTGTGTGGAGGCGCGTTCCGCGTTATGGACCGAAACGTCTGGATTCCGCAGCTAACTGCTCTTGCTATGTCAGGATATGTGATCGCCAGCGCAGAATACCGGACAAGCCATGAATGCCCGTTTCCGGGACCCCTGACAGACATCAAGGCGGCAATACGCTATCTGCGTTCTCATAGTGACCAGTACTGTATCGATCCGGAGCGCGTAGCGGTGATGGGCGAGTCGGCGGGCGGCACTCTTTCCGCTCTGGTCGGCGTCACCGGGGAGATTGCTGAGTATGAGGTGGGAGACTTTCTGGAATACAGCAGTTCCGTTCAGAAGGTCGTGGATTTTTACGGACTGACCGATATGCTGCATGATCCCATAGATAAAACCGGAGAGAATGCAAGGATTATTGAGGATTTCGTGGACTGGGATTTTGAAAGGACGGGAAAACTGGCAAGTGCGGTAAATTACGTAGAGGAGGGAAAAGCCCTGCCGGAATTTCTGATTTTTCATGGAACGGCGGATACCCTGGTGCCGATTGAACAGAGTGAAGGCTTTTATGAAAAGCTGATTCAGACGGGACATGCGGCGGACTTTTATCGCATAGAAGACGCGCCGCACGGCTCGGACCTGTTTTACCAGAAGGAGGTTATGGAGATAGTGAAAGCCTTTTTGTGGAAATGACAGCATATATGCTGCGGAAATTGTGCGGGCAGCTTTCCGTTGCGTTTAAGTCGTGATGCATGTATAATGAACCTATCACGATAGGAAGAGGTTAATGCATATGAAGAAAATGATTTCCTGGAATGTCAACGGGCTGCGCGCCTGCGTGCAGAAGGGTTTTTTAGAGTATTTTAAAGAGGCAGATGCAGATATTTTCTGCATACAGGAGAGCAAGCTGCAGGAAGGACAGATTGAGCTTCCTCTGGAAGGGTATCATCAGTACTGGAATTATGCGAAGAAAAAAGGCTATTCCGGCACGGCGGTATTCTCAAAGGAAGAGCCGCTTTCGGTGACATACGGCATAGGCATCGAAGAGCACGACCAGGAGGGACGTGTGATCACGCTGGAGTTTGCCACTTATTATCTTGTGACAGTTTACACGCCCAACTCGCAGAACGAGCTGGCGCGCCTGCCCTACCGCATGGAGTGGGAGGATGCGTTTCTTGCGTATCTGAAGGGGCTGGAGCAAAGTAAGCCGGTGATTTTCTGCGGTGATCTGAATGTAGCGCATAAGGAAATTGATTTGAAAAATCCAAAGACAAACCGTAAGAATGCGGGCTTTACGGATGAAGAGCGTGAGAAATTCAGTAAGGTGGTGGAGAGCGGCTTTATTGACACTTACCGTTACTTTTATCCGGAACAGGAGGGGATTTATTCCTGGTGGTCATACCGGTTCCGCGCGAGGGAGAAGAATGCGGGGTGGCGGATCGACTATTTCTGTGTTTCTGAGTGCCTGAAGGATAAGCTGATCGACGCCAAAATCCATACGGAAATTATGGGTTCTGACCATTGCCCGGTGGAACTGCAGATCGAGCTTTAGGTTGCCAGGCATACGACAAAAATGTACGGTGGATGTTTTTTAGTTGCCAAGCATCCGGAGGAAGCTGCCGGTGGCAGGTTCTGTAGGTGACTGCCTGCTTAGAAAGGGTTTGTTGAAAATGATAGAATATACGATCATCCGCTCGCGCCGGAAAACCATGTGCCTCCAGGTGAAAGCGGATGGACAGGTCGTGGTGCGGGCGCCGCTGCGGATGACGAAACAGCAGATACAGGAGTTCGTGCAGAAGCATGAGAGCTGGATTTTGAAAAAGCAGGACCTTGCGTGGAAAAACAGCCGGCGTCCTGTAATCACGGATCAGGAGCGCCGGGAAGGGATGGAGGCGGCAAGACGGTATATCCCGCAGCGGGTAGCATACTTTGCACAGCGCATGGACGTTACCTACGGGAGGATCACCATCCGCGAACAGAAAACGCGCTGGGGAAGCTGCAGCAGCAAGGGAAACTTAAATTTCAACTGGAAACTGATGCGTATGCCGCCGGAAGCGCTGGATTATGTTGTCGTACATGAGCTTGCGCATCGAAAAGAAATGAATCACTCTGAGCGGTTCTGGGCGATCGTGGAAAAGGAGCTGCCCGATTATCGTGAGAGAAGGAAAATGCTGAGAAATCCATCATAAGAAATAATTATAAAAATAATCGCAGAAAACACCTCCGTCTGGAAAATGGACGGAGGTGTTGTGCTTCAAAGAATAAACTATTGGCTTTGCAGCAATTTTGTAAGTTCTGCAATCTGCCGGTCTTTTTCTTCGATCTGCTGCTTACTCTGCTCGAGTTGCTGATTTTGTTGTTCAAGCTGTACTTTTTTCAGCTCAAGCAACGCCTGTTTCCGGTCGATGTCTTCCTGCATTTCGTCGATCATATACTGCACGGTGTTGCGGTCAAGCTCGCGAAGCTCTTCAGAAAAAAGTCCCATAATATCCTCCATATTCCGGCACATATCGTAGATGTGCTCATACAGCGGCTTAAATTCCGGGCAGGTTTCCAGGAGCCTGCTGATTTCTTCGGGATCATCCATGCTCAGAAATACAAGCCATGCTTCCAGGTTGCTTTGTATATCTTTATTTTGATGGATTTTCCGGAAGATGTCAAGCGGAATAAACAAGTATTGCTGCAGCAGGTTGAGCTTTAATCCGGTATCGGATCTCTGGGCAAAGCGATGCAGGAAAATATCGGGGTACCGGTGAAATTCAGCCGGGCTTTTTTCAAAAAAGACAATCGTGAAAACATCCCGGATATCCCGGTAGCTGAAGGTTTTCTGCTTCTGGCTGCGCACGCGCTTGTACTGGCGCAGCAGCAGATCTGCCGAGTAGCAGGCGCTGCGCTCGCCGGGGAAGGCATAGCCGATTTTCTGCACTTCGATGTTGGCGATACTGCCGTCTTCCAGCTCCGCCACAATATCCGTGACCAGAAGGGATGATTCATCCGCTATGCGTGTGGTATCATTCGGCAGTACGCGCAGGATTTTGATTTTCTGTTCCAGAAGACAGGAGAGAAGATCCTCAAGCCGTTCCGGGGTGCTTTCCGGATTCATAATTTCTTTGAACATGAAATCGTACAGAATTTTTGCGCCGCGCGCGCCGGTAATAAAGTCCAGGAATTCCTCCTGCTGTTCGTTTTTCCATGATGCGAAGAGATTCTGCAGATCGTTTCTGCCTGCTATTTCGGACAACGCCTCTTCTCTTGTTCTCAGCATGGGAAAATACATTGCTAATTTGTTGTTCATATGCAAATTCTCCTTTTATCTACGATGAAGGCCAGGTTTCTGTGAAGGATTGCAGCAAATTGATGGCTGCCGCAATGGGGCAGATAAGGCAATCCGCAGGGGTGGGGCTGCAGCATTGTTTATAGTGGCCGGCATATATGCTTTCTGTTGGTTCACAAGATGCATCTGATGATTAATTTGAAAAAGTGATATCTTGAAATGTAAATAAATAGTATCATAAAAACATTTAAATGTCAATAAGATTACAAAATAAAATATATAATAAATATAAAAGCAACATATAATATGAATAAAAACAAACCGGAGCCTGTAAAAAGGTCCGGTTTGTTTTGACATAAAATAGAGTTATTTTTGATTTGCGACGCTTTCGAGCATGATATCGATCGCTCCGGTCATGAGTTCTCTGCCGGATGTGTGATGCTCTTCGGCGTAATGCGCATCGCGCGGTAAGTTGTATTACCGAAAAATCCTATTTCACCGTTTTCCGGTATGCCAGCGGACTCATTCCTCTGATTTCCCGGAATATCCGGTTGAAGCTCCGCTGGCTGGAAAAGCCTGCCTCCGCCCAGATCGCGGTGAGGGATTTTTCGGAGAACTGCATGGCATTGCACGCATAGTCCACCCGCAGATGCGCCAGGTATTGCGGAAAGCTGATGTGAAGCTTTTCGGAGAAGATGTGCGAGAGATAGTATTTGTTTACATGCAGCGCTTTTGCAAGCGAGTCGAGAGAAAGCTCCTCCTGGAAATGCTCTGCGAGATAATGAATCAGCTGGTAAGTGAGATCCTCACTTTCTGGCTGTTTTTTTTCGGCAAGCTCCAGGTGCGGCAGTACATGTCCGAGGATGATCTGGATCCATGCGGCGGCGAGCGCCGGATTTTCCTCCATGTTCATATCATCCAGGCGGCTGACGGCGAGTGCGATATCCGGGGAGACCTGGTCCGCTGGCAGATACGGACAGGTGGGACGAAATTTCTGGAGCAGATACTGAAAAGAGGCGGTGACGCCGGTATCAAAGATCAGCAGCCACACGCGGTTTGGCTCGGAGGCATGATAGCTGTGCACCAGTCCGGGAAAGATAAGCGCGCAGTCGCCCTGCTTCATGTCATAGGAAGTATTGCCGACCGATACCCGCGTCTGCCCTTCCATCACATACAAAAATTCCGTGTGAGCGTGAAGATGCTCCGGAAAAGTGAGCGTATCTAAGATTGCGGTGCGCAGATTCCGCTTCTGCTGTTCATAAAACGGATTCATAGGGGCCTCCTTTTTTGATAGCAATATCTGGCTAAAAATATTGCTGTTTTGACTATCATTATACGCGGCTGCATGTTAAGATGCAAGTACAAACCAAAGAAGATAATGGGAAGAAAAGGGGGACTTACAGACATGAAATATTATGTTTCCGCAAGTGCGGCAAGAAATGGCGACGGTTCCATGGAAAAACCGTTTCAGACCATCACGCAGGCGGCAAAGCTTGCTGTGGCAGGCGACGAAGTGATCGTGGCGCCGGGCGTATATCGTGAGTACGTGAATCCGGTGAATGCAGGCGAAGAGGGCGCGCCGATCGTGTACCGCTCCGAGGAGATCGGAAAAGCAGTGATCACCGGCGCAGAAGAAGTGAAGGATTGGGCAAATTATGAGGGCGACGTATGGGTGACGCGCATTCCAAACGGCATTTTTGGCAGCTACAATCCGTACACGGTGCTGGTGCGCGGCGACTGGTACAACACAGATATCAAGCCGGTACATACCGGAGAGGTTTATTTGAACGGCAAGGCAATGTACGAGGCAGTAACGCTGGGCGAGGTGCTGAACCCGGTCGTTGACAATTCTTCCTGGGATCCGGCGGGAACGGTCTACACCTGGTACACCGAGCAGGACGGCGACAATACGGTGATTTATGCAAATTTCCAGGGCGCGGATCCGACGAAAGAAAATGTGGAGATCAACGTGCGCAGAAACTGCTTCTACCCGGACAAGACCGGCGTGAATTACATCACGCTTTCCGGTTTCGTTGTAAAGCAGGCGGCTACGCAGTGGGCGCCGCCGACCGCATACCAGGAGGGCATGGTCGGACCGCACTGGTCGAAGGGCTGGATCATTGAGGACTGCGAGATTTCCGATTCCAGATGCTCCGGCATTTCGCTCGGAAAATATCTGCAGCCGAACAATGAAAATAAATGGACGACAAAATACTACAAGGACGGCACGCAGACGGAGAGAGACGCTATCTGCCAGGCGCAGATCGAGGGCTGGACGAAGGAAAACATTGGTCATCACATTGTGCGCCGCTGCAACATCCACGACTGCGGACAGACTGGTATTGTTGGACATCTTGGCGGCGTGTTCTCCATCATCGAGGACAACCACATTCATCATATTAATAATAAGCAGGATCTCGCTGGCGCGGAGATCGGCGGCATTAAGATGCACGCGGCGATCGACGTTATTTATAGAAGAAACCACATTCACCACTGCACACGCGGTCTGTGGCTCGACTGGCAGGCGCAGGGCACCCGCGTGACGCAGAATCTGTTCCACGACAATGTGCCGCCGAAGGGCACCCGCATTACAAACTCTCTGTCCCTGGCGGAGGATATCTTTATTGAGGTTTCGCACGGTCCGACACTGGTGGACAACAATCTGCTGCTGTCAAACTGCTCCTGCCGCATCAGCACGCAGGGGACGGCGATGGTGCATAATCTGATCGCCGGCTCCTTCACCTGGGTGGGTGACGGAACGGATAACGGCGCAGGCGTACTGCCGTCTAACCGTTACACGCCGTACCATGTGCCGCACAGAACGGAAGTGGCGGGCTTTATGACGATCCTGCATGGCGACGCGCGCTTCTATAATAATATTTTTGTGCAGCAGCCGGTGCGTGAGGACCTGCTCGCTTATGCAAAGAGCACGGGCGAGGAGAAGCAGTTCAATTTTGTGTGCGGGACAAAGCCGTATGACGGGTATCCTACGGAGGAAGCGTACCGCGCGCAGTTTACGCCGCAGTCGATCGTGGACCACGGACATAAGGACTTCTACTACGACCATATGCCGGTCTACACGGGCGGAAATGTATACTTCAACGGCGCACAGCCCTGCGACACGGAGGAAAACTATCGGGAGGACAGTGAGCATACGGTAAGCTGGCAGCTCACGGAAGAGGACGGAAAGGTACTGTTTGAGACAAACCTTTATGAGTTCCTGCCGGAGTTTGAGACGCCGTTTATCTCCACGGAGGTTCTGGGAGAGGCGTTTGAGCCGGAGCAGAAATTCGAAAACCCGGACGGCACGCCGATCTTCTTTGACAGCGACTATAACGGAGCGCACAGAAGGCTTCATCCGCTGGCAGGTCCGTTTGAGGGCAGAGAAGCAGTGCAGCAGGTTTTTTAAAGGACAGGCAGGGCGTTCGTCATACTGCAAGGTAAATGACTGCTAAAATCTTTAAAAATGTGCAAAATATCTAATAAAGTGGGTTTGGATTCGTCGAAACCCACTTTTTTATATAATTTGGATAGTTTTCTCAATAGAAATTGCACATATGTAATGATAGAATTTTTACATCAAAAACAAATAGGAGGGATAAGTAAATGAAAAAAAGACTTATCAGTGCGTTGTTTGGGACGGCGCTTGCACTGACAACAGTATGCGGCATGAGCGCATCGGCGGAGGAGCTGACCTTCTGGAATGTACAGGCAGAAGGATATGACCTCGAGATTATCAACGAGGCTGTTGAGAAATTCAATTCCACCACAGAGAGCGGCTATACCGTTGTCAATGTACCGACGCAGAACGATGCATACAAAGAGAAGCTGGTTATCGCTATGAGCTCAGGAGAATGCCCGGATATGTATTCACACTGGTCCGGCGGCCCGATGATCGAGTACATCGAATCGGGATTTGCACAGGATATCACGGAGCAGTTCAACAGCACAGAGCTTCCGGAAAGACTGATGCAGGGCTCCATCGCACAGGCAACCTACAATGACAAGATTTATGCGGTTCCGTATAATGATATTTCTATTTCCGGCATTTATTACAACAAGACGATTTTTGCAGATCTTGGCCTGGAAGTACCGACAACGATCGGAGAACTGGAAGCGGTCTGTGACACACTGGTAGAAAACGGTATCGTTCCGTTTGCGCTGGCAAACTCTACAAAGTGGACTGGTTCCATGTATTTCATGAACCTTGCAACACGCTACGGCGGACTGGAGCCGTTTGAAAAGGCTGCTGCAGGCGAGGGCTCCTTCGAGGATGAGTGCTTTATCTGGGCAGGCGAAAAGATTCAGGAATGGGTACAGAAGGGTTACTTCCCGGAGGGCGTAAACGCACTGAGCGAGGACGACGGACAGGCAAGACAGCTCCTGTACACGGGCGAAGCAGCGATGACCTGCATCGGTTCCTGGTATACACAGACCATCAAATCCGACAGCGAGGAATTCTTTGACGAAAACATTGGCTGGTTTAAGTTCCCGGCATACGAGGGATCCCCGGATGTAGATGATTCTATCATCGTTGGTACCGTTGGCGATAACTTCATCTCCTTCAACTGCGAAGGCGAAAAGCTTGATGCGGCAATCGAATTTGCGTCTATTCTTGTAGGCGACGAAATGGTAGAATTCGCAGCAGAGCGCGGCAGAATGAAACCGGTAAACGGCGTTGAAGAATATGCGACAGAGCCGGTAACACAGGCGATCATGGAAGCGGTAAGCAATGCTTCTTCCATCCAGCTCTGGTATGACCAGTACCTGCCGCCCGCAGTGGCAAACGCGCATCTGGACGGTCTGCAGGAAGTGTTTGGCCTGACAAAGACTCCGGCAGAGGCACAGGCGATGATGCAGGAAGCTATGGAGGCTTACAACGCAGAAAAATAAAAAAGCTATTATCACTCTCTAACGAAAAACAGGATATCTGGCAGCGGGTATCCTGTTTTTTAAAGAAGCTGGCACAGCTTGTCAGCGATGAAGGAGGCTCCTTATGAACAAAAATTCGTTACTTGCACAGAGACAGAGAGAGACGAACAAAGTAGCGGCGATCTTTCTGGCTCCGGTGCTGATCGTTTTAGCAGTTTATGTGTTTTATCCGATCATTAACACCTTCCAGACCAGCCTTTATAAATGGAACGGTATTTCTTCGGATCAGACCTTTATCGGTTTATCTAACTGGGCTACGCTGATCAGGGATGAAAATTTCTGGTACGCATTTAAAAATAATATTATTATCATGGTACTTTCCATCTGTATCCAGATACCGCTCGGCCTTGCAATGGCAACCTTCCTGGATTTTGTAGGGAAAAAGGCAAATGTTTTTAAAGTAATCTGGTTTATCCCGATGCTGATTTCTTCTGTAGCGATCGGTTTCCTTTTTACTTACGCACTGGCAACCAAGGGCGGCATTGTGAGCGCGATCTCCAATTTCTTCGGAGGCGGAAATATTGACCTTCTGGGAAATCCGGATACGGCTTTGTACACGATCATCGCAATTATCGCATGGCAGTTTACGCCGTTTTACATGGTATATTCCATGGCGGGCTTTACCAACATCTCTACGGACGTGTTTGAGGCGGCCAGAATTGACGGCGCTACCCGCGGCGAATATTTCTGGAAGATCGCTCTGCCGCTGCTGATGCCGACATTGAAAAATGCAGCGATCATGTCCATGGTAGGCTCTCTGAAATACTTTGATTTGATCTACGTTATGACAAACGGCGGCCCGGGACGTTCCACCGAGCTGATGGCAACCTATATGTATAAGCTGTCGTTCTCCGAGTTCAACATGGGCTACGGCTCCACGGTAGCTGCCGGAATGTTTATTTTAATCTCCGCGATCGCACTGGTAACAATGCGTCTGATTAACGGGAAGGAGGAAGCATAAATGGATCAGTACAAAAAAAGTAAGATCAAAAGCAGGATAAGCTGGACCATCGCGATTATTCTTGCTGTACTTATGGCGCTTATTTCCATTACGCCGTTTATCTTTATGGTGCTCAATTCCTTCAAAGAAAAATTCGAGATGCTGACAAAGGGCGTATTCACTTTACCGGATAAGCTTTACCTGGACAACTATGCCGAGGTGATCAGCGGAAAATTTGCCGGATTCTTTGTGAACAGCGTGATCGTACTGGCGGTTTCGCTGATACTGCTTCTGCTGGTAGCGGCATGCGCTTCCTATCCGCTGTCCCGGTTTAAGTTTAAACTGAACGGACCGATCTATGCGCTGATCGTTGCCTGTATGTCGATCCCGGTTCATGTAACCCTCATCCCGATCTTTAAGATGACGCGTTCTATGGGACTGTATGATACGATCTGGGCGCTGATCGGACCGTATGTGGCAATGGGCGTGCCGATTTCCGTATTTATTCTCACCGGATTTATGAAGGGTATCCCGAAGGAGATTGAAGAATCGGCAGAAATTGACGGATGCAATAAGATCCAGATGTTCTTTAAGATGATCCTGCCGCTTTCCAAGCCGGGCTTATCTACGCTGGCTATTTACAACGGTGTGAATATGTGGAATGAATTCAGCTTTGCTTACACACTTACGCAGTCATCGGAAAACCGCACACTGCCGCTGGCAGTCTGGGAATTCCGCGGAAGATATTCCATGAACACGCCGATGATCATGGCGGTTCTGGTTCTGACGCTTCTGCCGATGCTGATCATGTTTATCTTTGCGCAGGATAAGCTGATCAAAGGTATGACAGCAGGTGCAGTAAAGGGTTGATGAAATCTTTGATTTGAAGTAAAGTAAAAGCAGGAGAAAGCCTGCTTGCAGGCCTTTGCGATGAGAAAACAAAGGAGGCAGTTATATAATGAAGAGACTGGTACATAACTGGGCGTTTGCAAAGAGGATGAAGGTATTTTTTCTGGCGAGCATTGTACTGGTCTCTTCGCTTGTGCTTACGGTCAGTACGGTGATCTCGGCGAATAATCTGCTGAAAAATACTGAGAAGCTGGCAGAGAACCAGCTTGAGCTGCTGGCGACAAATTATAACGCTTCTCTGGAGCAGTACAAAAATATCTGCCAGGCAATTCTGATGAATTCCTATGTGCAGGATTTTCTGGAAGGGAGTACGGACAGGGCGCAGAAGGCGGAGTATCAGCAGTCCGCGCGGGAAATGCTGACCCAGATTTATAATTCAAATGACAATATTAATTTTATCGCGCTGCTGAAGGACGAGACCGGCGAATATCTGTATCGCGGAAGCGGCGTTTCCTATGCGGATTTTGAGGATTCCTGGGAAAAAGACTGGCAGGCGAGCCAGCAGGGCAGCGGTGCTATGCGGCTTTCCTACAGCAACAATTATTTTAAAGGCTCCCAGTACACGCTCTCGGTGTACTATCCGGCATATTCAAATCAGATCGTGGGAAAAGCCTATGGGATTTTGTGTATTAATTTCCAGGATATATTTTTGGAAAGCCTCAGCGTAAAGAAACAGATTTCCGATACCGAGTATTCCGAGCTGATGCTGGTGGATCTAAACGGCAATCTGATTTCCGGGCAGGAGATGGAGGAAAAGCAGAAGTCCTCTGATATCGCGGGTAATCTGGACGGAACGCATGGAAGCTTCCAGAAGGACGGGATGCTGATCAGCTATTACAGGATCGGAAGCTGGAACTATTATCTGCTGAGCGTGACGCCGCTGAAGGAGCTGTATCAGTCGAGTATGCATACCATTCTGGTGGTGGCACTGCTGCTGGTTCTGGTGATCCTGATACTTACGGCGGTCGCAGGCGGACAGTTTTCACGCGTATATGCGCCGCTGGATGATATCGTGCGGGAGATGGCGCATGTGTCTGAGGGCAGGATGGACGTGCGCATCGACGCTGAGCCTCTGGGGAAAGACTTTGAGCCGATGGCGGACGGATTCAACGCGATGATGGACAAGCTGGAGGCTTCTATGGAGGAAATCCGCGTAAAGCAGGAGCAGCTTTCGCAGACGCGTTTAAATGCCCTGCAGTCGCAGATCCAGCCGCATTTCCTCTATAATACGCTCGACTGCATCCACTGGCAGGCGGTGGCGGACGGCAACCGGGAGATTTCCACGCTCGTGAAGGCGCTGGCGTCGTATTACCGCATCTGTCTGAGCAAGGGAAAGGATATTATCCCGCTGGCGGAGGAGCTGAAGCATATTGAGTATTACGTGCTGATCCAGAATATGCGCTATGACAACCGGCTCCATCTTGACATCAATGTGGAGGAAAGGTACCGGCAGACGAGGCTTCCCAAGCTGACGCTGCAGCCTCTGGTGGAGAACGCGGTGGAGCATGGGATCGAGCGCCGGGAGGGCGTGAGCGGCAATATTGCGATCTGGGTGGAGGAGACCGGGGACGGCGATCTTCTGCTGCGGGTGGCAAACAGCGGAAGCGGCATGACGGATGCGCGGGTTGCGCAGATGAATGAGTACCTGAAAACAAACGAGGCCGATTTTGGCTATGGCGTGCGCAATGTAAACAGGCGGATCCAGCTTCTCTTTGGAGAGCGCTACGGGCTTCACTATGAGGTGAATATGTGGCAGGGCGTGACGGCGGTGATTCTGCTTCCGATGGAAGAGGAGCGGGAGGTTGCGGAGGAATAAATGTATAAGGTTTTGATCGTAGATGATGAAAAAATGATCCGGATGGGAATGAGTAAGGGACTTCCCTGGGAGGAATTGAAGGTATCGGAGGTCTATCAGGCGGGAAGCGCGCCGGAGGCGCTGGAGATCATTAAGGAGAAGCAGCCGGATATTCTGATCACGGATATCAATATGCCGGAAATGACGGGACTTGAGCTGATCCAACGGGCAAACGAGCTGCAGGCGGATATGAAGATTATTGTACTCACGGGGTACGATCGCTTTGATTATGCACGGGAATGCATAAGGATGCATGTCGAGGATTTATATCTGAAGCCGATCGATGAGGAGGTGCTGACGGAGGCGATACGCCGCCAGATCGACGCGATCGAAAAGCAGCGGGCGAGCGCGGTGATGGAAAATACCATGCGCCGCGTGCGGGGCAACACGGAGCAGATGCGCCTGGAGCGCCTGATGCGCCAGCTTGTCCACCAGAGAGAGGCGGAGGAGACGGAGCTTCAGTGGATGTACCAGGAATACTCACTGTCGCCCGGGCAGGAGCTGCAGATCGCGATCCTGATCCCGCAGCAGTCGGGCAGGCGTGACGAGCGGGAGGACAACTACTGGCTGATGTCCATCAAGGAAATCTGCATCGGGCTTGTGGACGGGCGCGGACAGGGCATCACCTTCCCGGACGACGAGGGAACGGGGAAAATTCTGGTGGCGTTTTTCAACCACGGTTATGTAAATGAGATCTACGAGCGAATACAGGAGCTGATCAGCATCATGAAGGATGAGATGATCGCGGCTCCGAGAATTGTGCTCGGCAGCTCCGTGAAGGGCTTTTCGCGGCTGTATATTTCCTATAACGACGCGGTGCATCTCTCGAAGGAGAAGGGTGACGGGGCGAAGGAGGTGCTGCAGTCGGGGCGCACAGGCAAGCGCGGTATGCTGTTCCACGATATCTACGAGGAATTTAAGACGGCGATGTGCTCAAACGTGGGAAATTCGGAGTACGTGCTGCGGGTGTTTGACGCCTTTAGCCAGGCGGTGGTTTCTTATAATGTGACCGAGACGAGCGTGAGAAAGTACTGCTTTGATCTGGCAAATGCCGTGAGCTTTGCGTATGTGAGCAGCACGGGCGGCTCGCTGCGGCAGGGACAGCTTGAAGAGCTGATGCGTCACATTATGAATGTGGACGGACAGAATGCCTGCGAGATCACCCGTGCATTTTTGCAGCAGCTTTTCGGGGAAGAAAAAGAGGTCATCAACGATCTCATCCCGAAGGTGCGCCGTTATGTGGACGACCATCTGGAGGAGGAGCTTTCGGTATCCAGCATCGCGGCGCGCTTTTACATCACGCCGAATTATCTGTCGAAGCTGTACAAGAAGGTGACAGGCGAGGGCTGCAACGAATACATTGTCCGCAGAAGGATAGAGACGGCGCAGAAGCTGCTCAAATCTACCAATTTAAAGACCGGAAAGATCGCTGCGATGGTGGGCTACCGGGACACCAATTATTTTTCAGTAGCGTTTAAGAAATATACAGGTTATTCGCCAACCGTGTTCCGCAGCCGGTTCCGCACCGGAGCCGCGGACGAGGACGAAGAGGAGTAGGAGGAAAACAATATGATACATAATCCGATTTTGCCCGGATTTAATCCCGATCCGTGCATCTGCCGCAAGGGAGACGACTACTATATCGCGGTTTCTACCTTTGAATGGTTTCCGGGCATTCCGGTGTACCACTCGCGCGATCTGAAGCACTGGGAGCTGCTGACGCATGTTCTGACGGACGACGAGAAGGTGAATTTAAAAAAGCTTCCGTCGGCGAAAGGTATCTGGGCTCCGTGCTTAACCTATTGCGAGGCGGAGGATCTGTTTTATGTGGTGTACGGCGTAATGAATTCCATGAATGCGCGCTACTTTGACGTTGATAATTTTCTGATCACGGCGAAGGATATCTGCGGACCGTGGAGCGAGCCGGTGTATCTGCACTCGGCGGGCTTTGACGCTTCTATCTTGCATGATGACGACGGACGGAAATATATTGTTTCCCTGGACTGGGAGACGCGTGCGGGCTATGAGAAGCCGGGCGCGATCTGCATGGTGGAGTATTCGCCAAAAAAGCAGGAGATCATCGGGTACCCGAAGCGCATCTGGTGGGGAGGCACGGACCGTGGCTGCATCGAGGCTCCGCATCTCACAAAGAAGAACGGAAGGTATTATCTGATGTGCGCGGAGGGAGGTACCGGGTATAATCACTGCGTGACAATGGGACGTGCGGAAAACGTCTGGGGACCATATGAGCGAGACCCGAAGAATCCGATCGTTACCAGTGTGCCGGGTGATTCCTACGAGCGTCATGATCCCGACCATCTGAAGCCAAAGTATTACAATCCCGACTCCGTTCTGCAGAAATCCGGTCATGGAAGCTACGTGGAGCTGCCGACCGGCGAGGTCTATCTGGTACATCTGACGGCGAGGCCGTTTGTGCCGGAGCTGCGCTGCACGCTCGGACGCGAGACGGCGATCCAGAAAATGATGTGGACGGACGACGGCTGGCTGCGCATGGCGAACGGAGGAAATCTTGCGCAGTCTGAGACGCCGGAGAGCAGCCTGCCTCCGTGTGAACTGCCGCAGCCGTCCGACTTTGACGATTTCGACAGCGGAACGCTGGGAAATTTCTACTATGCGCCGCGCCAGATGCCGCAGCGCTTTGCCGATGTGACGGCAAGGCCGGGCTGGGTGCGCCTGCGCGGGCAGGAGTCGCGTACTTCGCTTAATAAAGTGAGTATTCTTGCGCGCAAGCTGACCAGCGTTTACGCGCGCATCACGACGAAGATGGAATTTTGGCCGGAGGTGCATCAGCACAGCGCCGGATTGATTTTGTATTACGACAATATGAATTATGTCAACCTGCGCAAATACTACAGCGAAACGCTCGGACAGAGCGCCCTGTCTGTCCTGCAGATGGAGAACGGGGAGAAGATGGAATTCCTCAACACCCGTATCCCAGTGGAGGATGTGCCCATCTATCTGCGGCTTAATATCCGGGGACGAAGATCCTGGTTCGAGTGGAGCTATGACGGAGAGAGCTATAGTCGCATCGGCATGATCTTCGATACTACAAAATACTCCGATGAATACTGTAAATACGGCGAATTCACCGGGGCGATGGTCGGCATCACCTGTGCCGACAAGGTGCGGCATAAGCAGTGCGCGGATTTTGACTTCTTTGAGTATAAGGCAGAGCTGGGGAAGATGGTGGATTAACCGGAAAAGGGTTGTGCTGAACCGGGAAAAAATGATATGATAAATGCCAGAGAACAATTTCGAAAGGAGCGATTTTGCATGGAACTTTTCATGAGAAAGGACGTCCCTGAGGAGATGACCTGGGATTTGTCTGCAATTTATGATACGGAAACAGCGTTGGAGGCGGATAAGAAGCGTGTGGACGAGCTCGGCCGTCTTTTGGAGGAGAAATATAAAGGAAAGCTGACGGATGCACAGGCGATCAGCGCCTGCCTGACAGAGACGCAGGAGCTTTATGAGAAGGCGGGGCTGCTTGCAAATTACGCGGAGCTGGCTGTCTCGGTGGATTATTATGACGCGCACAACCAGGCGCTCAGTGAAAGTATCAACACGCTGATCGCGGAGGTACTCAGCCGCATCAGCTTTATCGAGAGCGAGATTCTTATGCAGGATGAGAGTACGATCGGGGAGGCGATCGCGCTCGGAAAGGGAAATGCCTGCTATCTGCGCGGTCTGCTCCACAAAAAGCCGCATCAGCTTGCGCCGGAGACGGAGCGGGTTCTGGCGGCGCTGCAGCCGTTGTTTGGCGCGCCCTACCAGACTTACAATATGGCGAAGCTTGCGGACATGCGGTTTGATCCCTTCCGGGTGGGCGACGAGGAATTTCCGCTTGGATATTCGCTGTTTGAGGATGCTTACGAATATGATCCGCGCACGGAGGTGCGGCGCGCCGCTTTCCGGGCGTTCTCGGATAAGATCCGTCAGTATGAAAATGTGACGGCGGCTGCCTATCAGTCGCAGGTGCAGTCGGAAAAGATCATGGCGAAGCTGCGCGGCTTTGATTCTGTGTTTGACAGCCTGCTGTTTGAGCAGGAGGTCAGCCGCGAGATGTACGACCGCCAGCTCGATTTAATTATGGAAAGGCTGGCGCCGCATATGCGCAGATACGCAAAGCTGCTGCAGAAGGTTTACGGGCTGGAGCGCATGACGTCGGCGGATTTAAAGCTGAGCATTGATCCCGATTACGTGCCGTCGGTTACGATCGAGGAGTCGAAGGAATATATCGAAAAGGGGCTGGCGATCCTCGGCGAGGATTATGTGGAGATGATACGCACCGCCTACCGCGAGCGCTGGGTGGATTTTGCGCAGAACCAGGGAAAGAGTACGGGCGGCTTCTGCGCAAGCCCGTATGGCTCACACTCTTTTATCCTTCTGAGCTGGCACAACCAGATGGCGGATGTTTTCACGCTGGCGCATGAACTTGGACACGCCGGACATTTCAAAGCGTGCAACGGCGCGCAGTCGGTGTATGATGTGGATGTCTCTACCTATTTTGTGGAAGCGCCGTCCACCATGAACGAGCTTTTGATGGCGCATTATCTGCTGAAAACGAATCCGGACAAGCGGTTCCGCCGCTGGGTGCTCGACTGTATGGTCGGCAAGACATATTATCATAATTTTGTCACACACTTCCTGGAAGCGGTTTATCAGAGAGAGGTTTACCGGCTGATCGATGCGGGCGGAAGCGTGCAGGCGGAGACATTGAACCGCATTATGCGGGAGACCCTGCAGAAATTCTGGGGCGATGCCGTGGAGATCTGCGAGGGCGCGGAGCTGACCTGGATGCGTCAGCCGCACTATTACATGGGACTTTACTCCTATACCTACAGCGCCGGTCTGACCGTTGCCACGCAGGTATGCAGGCGCATCGAGGAGGAAGGGCAGCCGGCAGTGGACGACTGGAAGCGCGTACTTGCAGCAGGCAGCACGAAATCCCCGGCGGAGCTTGCCAAAATGGCGGGCGTCGATATCACGACCAGCCAGCCGTTCATCGATACCATTGACACCATCGGGGCGATGATCGGGGAGATCTGTCAGCTTACGGAAGAAATCTGAGGAGGACATGCTCATGAAAACATTTCATTATGAACTGGTGAAGGACCCCACCTATTTTTGCGATAACCGGGTGGAGGCGCATTCCGATCACCACTATTACGAAAATGCAGAAAAGATGGAGCAGGGAATCGAGGATTTTCGCTGCAGCTTAAACGGGCTGTGGAAGTTCCATTATGCGAAAAATTATGGAAATACAATTCCGGGATTTGAGGCGGAATCGTACTGCTGTCATTCCTGGGATGATATCCGCGTCCCGGCGCACATCCAGATGGAGGGCTACGATGCGCCGCAGTACGCTAACGTACAGTTTCCGTGGGAAGGCCGCGAGGAGATCGGACCGGGCGAGATCCCGACAGAATTTAATCCGGTAGCAAGCTATGTGAAATATTTTGAAGTGCCGGAAAAAATGCAGGGCAGGCGGGTGTTTGTCTCCTTCCAGGGTGCGGAGAGCGGACTGGCGCTCTGGCTGAACGGCAGCTTTGTGGGCTACAGCGAGGACACCTTTACCCCGTCCGAATTTGAGCTGACGCCTTATCTGAAGAAGGGCGAAAACAAGCTGGCGGCGCAGGTATTCAAGTGGACGAGCAGCAGCTGGTGCGAGGACCAGGATTTCTTCCGCTTCTCCGGCATTTACCGGGACGTTTATCTTTATGCGATCCCGGAGGTACATGTGCAGGATCTGAAGGTGCAGACGCTGCTTGACGAAAGCTTTACAAACGCGGAGCTGGATATTACCTTAAAGGCGACGAAGGGCGGCAGGGTGCGCGTTACGCTGTCGAAGGACGGCGGGAAGCTGCAGACACTGGAGGAGACTCTGGAAGAGGTCTCTCATTATGTGATGAAGGTGGCTGCGCCGAAGCTCTGGAGCGCAGAGACGCCGGAGCTTTACGATCTGCTGATCGAGGTGACGGACGAAAACGGCGTGTTAAATGAGGTGATCCCGCAGCGCGTGGGCTTCCGCCGTTTTGAGATGAAGGGCAATATTATGACCTTAAATGGCAGGCGCATTGTCTTTAAGGGCGTGAACCGTCACGAGTTCAGCTCGGTGACCGGACGCTGCGTTTCACGGGAAGAGCTGGTAAAGGATATCGTGACGATGAAGCAGAACAATATTAATGCGATCCGCACCTGTCATTACCCGGATGCGGAAGGCATTTATGATCTGTGCGACGAGTACGGGCTGTATATGATCGCAGAGTGCAACATGGAATCCCACGGAACCTGGGATACGCAGGAGCACAGCACGGAGCGCAATTATGACGCGGTGATACCGGGCGATCATCCGGAGTGGCAGGATATGATGCTCGACCGCGTAAATTCCACCTATCAGAGAGACAAAAATCATCCGGCTATCCTGATCTGGTCCTGCGGAAATGAATCGTTTGGCGGCAGGGATATTTTTGAAATGTCTCAGCTGTTCAGAAAGCTTGACCCTACCCGCCTTGTGCACTACGAGGGCGTGCGCAACGACCGCCGCTACAACGACACCAGCGATATGGAAAGCCAGATGTACCCCTCGGTGGAGGACATCAGGGCATTTCTGGCAAAAGACAGCAGCAAGCCGTTCATCTGCTGTGAGTACGCACACGCGATGGGCAACTCCTGCGGGGCGATGCACAAATATACCGATCTGAGCGATACGGAACCGCTGTATCAGGGCGGCTTTATCTGGGATTACATCGATCAGTCGATTTATAAAAAAGACCGCTACGGCAGGGAATATCAGGCATACGGAGGCGATTTTGACGATCATCCGTGCGATTACAATTTCAGCGGAAACGGAATTGTCTACGGCGGAAACCGCGATGCATCCCCGAAGATGCAGGAAGTGAAATTTAACTATCAGAACATTACGGCTAAGGTGGAAAAGGACCTTGTGACGGTGATCAACAGAAATTTGTTTGTAAACACGGCTGACTTTGACTGCGTGGTGCTTCTGGAAAAGGATGGAATGCTGATAAAGACGGCGGCTATGCAGACGGACGCAGAGCCGTTATCTGAGAAAACGTATCCGCTGCCGGTTCCGGTGCAGACGCTTCCGGGCGAGTATGCAGTGACGGTATCCTTCCGCTTAAAGAAAGATACGCTCTGGGCAAAGAGCGGCCACGAGGTTGCGTTCGGTCAGGGCGTATACAGGGTGGAGGCTCCGGCAGAGACGAAAAAAATGGCAAAATTCCGTGTCATCAGATCCGCACACAATTTTGGTGTGAAGGGTGAGAGCTTTGACGTACTGTTTTCTTATCTGAACGGCGGCCTGGCATCCTATCGCTACGGAGGCGTGGAGATGATGAAGATGATCCCGCGTCCGAATTTCTGGCGCGCGCCGAGCGACAACGACTGCGGAAGCCTGATGCCGATGCGCTATGCACAGTGGAAGACTGCTTCCATGTATCTGTCGCACAAATATCCGACCGGCGGTCGCTATCCGGGCGCAACGGCTCCCGAGATCAAAGTGACGGAGGAGTACGCGCAGATCACCTATACGTATGTTATGCCGACGACGCCGGAGAGCAGGTGCAGGCTGACATATCAGGTGTACGGAGACGGAACGATCCGGACGACGCTTTCCTACGATCCGGTTAAGGAACTGGGAGACATGCCGGAATTTGGCGTGATGTTCAAATTCGATGCCGACTACGACAATGTGACATGGTACGGCATGGGTCCGGCGGAGACATACGTGGATCGCTGCAGGGGAGCGAAGCTCGGCATTTACAAAAACAAGGTGCAGGATAATATGGCTGCTTACCTCGTGCCGCAGGAGTGCGGAAATAAGGTGGGCGTGCGCTGGGCGACTGTGACCGACCGTAAGGGCAGAGGAATGCTCTTTAGCGGCGACTGCATGGAATTTTCGGCGCTGCCGTACACGCCGCATGAGCTGGAAAACGCGATGCATCCGTTCGAGCTTCCGCAGGTGCACTACACCGTTGTCCGGGTATCTGGTCAGCAGATGGGTATTGCGGGCGACGATAGCTGGGGCGCAAAGACGCATCCTGAGTATCTGCTGGATGTTACAAAGAAGATGGAATTTACATTTGGTTTTAAAGGAATTTGAGTCTCTCGTTTCCCTGGCGTGAATTTTCTGCGCTCACGTAATTATTTATTGCTGAAAAAAAAGGTTTGTGGTATACTATACTCGACCTACGAATTTATGGAACCGCAATGGTTTCAAAATAAGAAAAGGAGATGGACGAAATGGGATTAGTAACAACTAAGGACATGTTTGCGAAAGCATACAACGGCGGATACGCTATCGGAGCTTTCAACGTAAACAACATGGAAATCGTACAGGGTATCACCGAAGCGGCAGGCGAGCTGAAGAGCCCGGTTATCCTTCAGGTATCCAAAGGAGCACGCGCTTACGCTAACCACACCTACCTTGTAAAACTGGTAGAGGCAGCGGTTGAAGAGAACCCGGATATTCCGATCGCTCTGCATCTGGATCACGGCGACAGCTTTGAGCTTTGCAAGAGCTGTATCGACGGCGGATTCACTTCCGTTATGATCGACGCATCCTCCAAATCTTTTGAGGATAACATCGCGCTCACAAAGCAGGTTGTTGAGTACGCTCACGCACATGGCGTAGTAGTTGAGGCTGAGCTTGGTACTCTGGCAGGCGTTGAGGATGAGGTTGTTGTAGAGTCTGGTCACGAGAGCTATACACGTCCGGAAGAGGTAGAGGAGTTTGTTTCCAGAACAGGCTGCGACTCTCTGGCGATCGCTATTGGTACAAGCCACGGCGCATATAAATTCAAAGCGTCCCAGTGCACACGCAACGAGGACGGCATCCTTGTTCCGCCGCCACTGCGTTTCGACGTTCTTGAAGAGTGCATCAAGCGTCTTCCGGGCTTCCCGATCGTACTGCACGGTTCCTCTTCCGTTCCGCAGGAATTTGTAAAGATGGTAAACGAGTACGGCGGAAATATGCCGGATGCTATCGGTATTCCGGAAGCAGAGCTTCGTCATGCGGCAGAGCTTGCTGTCTGCAAGATCAACATCGACTCCGATATCCGTCTTGCTATGACAGGAAACATCCGCAAGTACTTCGCAGAGCATCCGGATCACTTCGATCCGCGCCAGTATCTGAAACCGGCTCGTCAGGCGGTAAAGGATATGGTTGCTCACAAGATCCAGTATGTACTTGGAAGCGCAGGCAAGGCTTAAAAAGAGGTTTGCGAATAACGTCGGGCAGAGGTTTCTCTGCCCGATTTTACTATGAAAGCCCTGTCTTATAAGGCTTGTCTCATAAGTTTTGAAAGGAATGGACGAATGGACAAAGAAGAACGCAGAAAATACTGGCTGCGGATCGGCGCGGGATTTTCGATCCTCGCGCTGGCGATAGCATTTTATTTTTGTATTTTCCGTTTCAACTATCTGGTAAGCGCGCTGCATACTGTAAAAGGGATTCTGATGCCGTTCATTTACGGCGGCGTGATGGCGTATGCGCTGCGCATGCCGTGCAATTTTTTTGAAAAGCATCTGACGAAGCTTTTTCCGAAAAAGATAAAAAAATGGGCGCCGGCAGCGGCAATCGTTCTGAGCTTTCTGAGCGCGGTTCTGGTAATTTATCTGCTGCTCAGCATGGTCATTCCGCAGATGGTTGTCAGCATTTCCGGCATTATCGCAGATCTGCCGAAGGCGGTGGAGGACGCTTCCGTCTGGCTGGAAAAGACGCTGGAGGATAACGAGGTACTGAAAACCTATGCGGACACGGCGATCGCGAGCATCACCCAGAAGCTGCAGGCATGGGCGAGGGGAGATCTGCTCCCGACGCTGCAGAGCGTGATGAGCGGCTTTACCAGCACGGTTTCGCAGGTGGTGGGCACACTGGTAAATTTAGGGATCGGGATTGTGGTGTGCGTCTATCTTCTGCAGTCGCGTAAGCTTTTTGCACGCCAGTCAAAGCTGGTATTGTACGGCTTTGTCAGACCGGTATGGGCGGACCGCATCATGGAAGAAATTAATTATGCGGACCGGATGTTTGTCGGATTTTTCAGCGGAAAAATTCTTGACAGCGCGATCATCGGGCTGCTCTGCTATATATTCTCGCTGATCTTCGGCTTCCCGAACGCGATGCTGGTGAGCGTCATTGTGGGCGTCACAAACATCATCCCCTACTTCGGACCGTATATCGGAGCCGTGCCGTCCGCACTGCTGATCCTGATGAGCGATCCCGTCAAATGCGTGTGGTTCGTTGTTTTTATCATCATTCTCCAGCAGTTTGACGGAAACATCCTGGGACCGCACCTCTTGGCAAACAGCACCGGGCTTTCCGGCTTCTGGGTACTGTTTTCCATCACCGTGTTCGGCGGGCTTTTCGGATTTGTCGGCATTTTGATCGGCGTGCCGGTGTTCGCCGTTATCTACGATATCGTGAAAAAGCTGGTGCTGTATGGGCTGAAGAAGCACGGGAAAATGGATATGCTGAAAAATACATAAAAGTGCATAAAAAGGAGCTTCCCACTGTGTGTAGAGAAGCTCTTTTTTATGCACTTTTTTACAGCTCCTGAATTTTTACTGCAGCCTTCCTCTGACGTGTGCGGAAGTCTCCCTGCGGGAGAAGGACGGCTGATAAACGAAATAGTAACATACGATATTCAGCCCCAGCGCGGTGATCACGTCGATGACTGTGTGCTGTTTAAGGAACATCGTTGCCGCTATGATCGCGATGCAAAGAAGCAGCGAGCAGTGTACCACCCACGGGTGCTTTTCGCGCAGCGTGGGACTTCCGGCCACTGCGATATGGACAGCTACGGAGTTGAACACGTGTATACTCGGCAGCACGTTGGTCGGCGTGTCGATCGACCACAGAAAGCGCACCATGTCCATGAAAATATTGTCGCGGTGCAGATAAGTGGGACGCAGCGTGTGACCGTTCGGATATACGAGCGACACGATCAGAAACAGCGTCATGCCGATACCGAGGTTTGTGATCAGCGCCCAATACTGACTGCGGTCTTTTTCTGCCAGTGCAAACCAGAGCACTCCGGCAGCTATATAGAAAAACCACAGAAAATATGGGACAATAAAATATTCACAGAATGGAATCAGACGATCCCATTTGGATACCAGCAGATGCATGTTGTGAACCGGTCTGTTTTCCACATAGGTAAATACCGCCAGATAAAACAACAGATAAAGAACGACCGGTGCCAGATGACGATATCTGTCCCACAGCTTTTTTACGGATTTTGATGTCATATAAATCTCCCCATTTTTTATAAAACACATCCATTGCTTACGTGACTCGTTATAGCACGTTTTTGTTGAGAAAACAATAGGGCGGCTGTGATTTTAAGAAAAAATTTAGCCTTATTTATATTTTATAAAGTTTTCATTCAGAGAGAACTGTGCTATACTGAAAAATAGCAGAGGAGGGTCTGATTATGAAAAAATGGACTAGAAAAGGAGCTGCGATGTTTTTGGCGGCATCCATGCTGTTTACAAATCATATAGCTCTGGCGGAGGAGCTTCAGGATGCACCGGCGGAGCAGGCGGCAGCAGCGGAAGCGCAGACGGAAGTACTGACCGAGGCACCGACGGAAGCGCCGACCGAGGCGCCAACCGAAGCACCAACGGAAGCACCGACCGAGGCACCAACGGAAGCGCCGACCGAGGCACCAACGGAAGCGCCGACCGAGGCACCAACGGAAGCGCCAACGGAAGCGCCGACCGAGGCACCGACGGAAGCGCCGACTGAGGCACCGACGGAAGCGCCGACAGAGGCACAGACCGAGGCAACGTCGAAAACGCCGGAGCAGGAGCAGACGGAAGAAGAAACGGAAAAAGAGACGAAAACAAACGGAGAGTATACGTGGAAGAAGGACGGCGTGTCCGCAAAAGTGAAGGTGCCGGAGAGCATCACGCTCCCGGAGGATGCCGAGCTTGAGATGGAGCTTGTAAAAACAGAAGACAGCTCTTATGAAAAAGACGTTGCGCTGGTAGAAAAGACGGTAAAGGATACTTTCTTCGGGGAATACCGGATTTATGATCTTCACTTTGAAACGTCGGCAGGAGAGAAGATCAGCCTGAAGGAATTTGAAGATGCGTCCGGGCGTTTACCGGATGCGATCGAGGTGGAGCTTACCTTTGAAAGTCCGCTTTTTTCGGGAACGGATTTCCAGACGGAGAAGGTTCAGCTTTTCCATATCCGGGAGATGACGGGGGAGGAGAAGGCAGCGCCGGCCGAAGCATCTGTAGGGATAGACGGACAGAAGGCCGTTCTTCTGGATGCGGATATGACATACACTCCGGCGCAGGACGGGCTGCATTCCGTGAAATTTAAGACGGACGGTTTTTCGGATTTCGTCTTTGCGGCGACTGCACAGGAACCGGAGACCGAGACGGAAACACAGACAGAAACTGAGACGGAAACACAGACAGAAACCGAAACGGAGACGCAGGCGGGAACCGGAACCGAAACGGAGACAGAAACGCAGACGGAAACTGAGACGGAAACTGAGACGGAAACGGCTCCCGCGACGGAGCCGGCTGAGAAAGAGACGAACAGCATTCCGAAGGCTCTGGCGCCGGTGAAAAAAACAGCATCGACAGAAGAAGAACCGCAAAATACGGAAGATACGAGCAGCTGGCTGACGATCAGCCTGCAGCACAGCGGAGAAACTGCGAATGCGGGGAACGCACAGTATGCGGTGACTGTCACAGGCAGGAACAGTAAGAGCTTCGACGGCGTAACGGTGCTGGATGAAAAGGATGCACCGATGCCGAAGAACTCCTATACGATAAAAGAGAACACACTGACAGTCACGGGTAAGGCCGGGCTGAAGGTGAAGCTTGTGGGGCTTGCCGCCGGGACCTATACGGTGGATGCAGGCGGAAACCATTTCGTGGAGAGCGGCGGTGCGCTTACGCTTGATCTGGCGAAAGAATATACTTCGGTTTACCAGACAAACGGAGCAAATAAGGACGGCACAGTATCGGGACCGCAGATCACAGAAAATGGTCCGGTTTCCATTGAGATCGGAGAGCCATCGACGGATGAAAAAATTCTGTATAATCAGAATGTTGTCATTACCAATGTTTACACGGTCGTAAAGGCAAAGCTGACGGATAAGGGAGAGGGCAGGCTGCTGGACGGCGGTTCCTTCCGGCTGACTTTTTCGCAGAACCAGAAGACCTGGAGCAAGGATTATGCTCTTTCGAAGGGCGAGATCACGGTAAAGGGACTTCCGATCGGGCTGGACGGACAGCTCACCTCCGGGGAATACCGCTGGACGGAGCTTGCGGTTCCGGCCGGTTATGTGGCGATGGCGGAGACGCCGAAAGCTATAAAACTGGCAAAACCGGGCACTGAAAAACCGAACGCGCACACGGGTACGGCGGAGTTTGCAACACAGCCGACGCAGGTGCAGATGCTTGCAAAGGATACTTCAACGGGAAAAGATTTTTCGAAAGACAGCGTGGAAATGACTGTTGCGGAAAAAGGCGGTACGGAAAACGTCTGGAGCGGCAAAAACGGCGCGGTGCTTACCGGAAAGCTGGAAGCGGGCAAAACCTATACGTTAAAGCAGACGACGCGCCGCAGAGGGTATATTATATCCACGGCCAGCGTGGATTTTACCGTGGCAAACAGCAGTAAGCTGCAGAGCGCGTCTACGGGCAATAAACCGACGGTAGTGCAGGCAGGCGCAGTGCTTGCGTCAAATACCGGCAGATATCTGGCGGGCGCGGCGCTGGAAATCCGCGACAGCAGCGGCAAGACGCTGAAGAGCTGGACGAGCGGTTCTGCAGCCGAGGTGATTACCGGAGAGCTTGAGCCGGGAAGCTATACGCTGGTGCAGACAAGATATCCGAACGGTCATTACGCAAAGACGACGCAGACGAATTTCACGGTAGATGAAAAGAATGGAACGGCGAGCGCGGCGATCACGAACGTGACGACTAAGATCTCCATTTCCAGAAAGGCATTTGACAGCGTTGCGAAGGATGCGAGCGGCAAAGACCTGCGCTATATGCTTGCAGGCGCAAGACTGCAGATCCTGGATTCCGCAGGGAATGTGGTGGATGAGTGGACGAGTACGCAGAGCGCTTATCTGTGCGAGGGCAAGCTGAATGTCGGCGAGGTGTACACGCTGGCAGAGGTGAGTACGCCGGACGGCTACGAGCCGGGCAACAGGGGCACCTTTTCTACGGAAGTCGGAAAGAGCGTGGGCAGCACGACGATCAAGATCAGCGACGATGGAAAGATCACGCCGAGCGTTACGATGCAGACCGGAAGGACGCGCGGAAAGATCCGTGTGGCAAAGCGTGTTTCCTATAAGGGAACTGCGATCAAGACAAACGGTACCTTCTACTTTGCGCTGTTTACGGATGCAGCGAAAACACAGCGGTTTGCGGACGCAGGCGTGAAAGCGGTGACGCTGACGCAGTCCGACATTTATGCAACCGTTGACTTTGACGGACTTCCGGCAGGTACCTACTACGCGGGTGAGACGGATGCGAACGGCAACCTGCTCTCCGCAAGCGGAAATTCACAGAAATTTAGTATTACCTATTCTGTCGGCGAACAGATTCGCCTGAACGCAGGCGGAAGCGCGATCGCGGAGGTGGTAAACAACTTCGCTTCGGCTCCGGAAAATGGCTATTCCGTTGTTTCGCAGGATGAGCTGAAGCAGTCCTACGAGCAGGAATATGCCGGATACGGCGGTTCACAGGCAGCCGCGGCAGAACTGGCAGCTGGCGCGAATGGCACGCCTGTGCAGACCGGCGACACGACGGCGATCATCCCGTATGTGATAGCGGTGCTTGCTGCGCTTATCATTCTGATAGCTGCGGTATTCTTCAGAAAAAAGAAGAAATAAACGCGGGTGAATAGAAAAAATGCCCGGAGCATATGCTGTAAAAAAGCATGGCTCCGGGTAATTTTATGAAAGTATTGATGTTTCTCTCAGCATGTTCGATTCCGCTGGTTATTTTTGTCATCGTGGGATACGGACTTCTTATGAGAAAAAATGTGTATGAGATTTTTGTGAAGGGAGCAGCCGAGGGACTGAAAACAGTTGCGGCGATCTTGCCGACGCTGGTCGGACTGATGGCTGCAGTTGGCATTTTGCGCGCTTCCGGATTCCTCGATCTGTTTTCTGATATTTGCGGGAGGGCTGTCGCATTTTTCGGTTTTCCGCCGGAGCTGGTGCCGCTGTCAATTATCCGCATGTTTTCTTCGAGCGCGGCTACGGGGCTTGCGCTGGATATCTTTAAAGAGTATGGCCCGGATTCAAGGATGGGGCTGATTACCTCTATTATGATGAGCTGTACGGAAACGGTTTTTTATACGATGAGCGTTTACTTTATGACTGCAAAGGTAAAGAAAACACGATATACGCTGACCGGAGCGCTGCTTGCTTCTTTTTCAGGGATCGCTGCCAGTATTTTTCTGGCCGATTTACTGTAAATGGACACAGAACGGCGATACAGGCGTGAGAAAATCCTATTTGCGAGGCGAATTTTAAATGGATTTGCGAATGTTACTGTGAACGACGTGAACAGTAACAAAAGTGTCGGCTGTGCGCGAAAAAACACGGTGTTTCCTTTGACAAGCAGGATATGTTATGCTAAAATTGTTACAACTATGTGAATTATATTACCAAAGGGGAAGAACATATAAATAAGAGGTGCATGAAAGTGGACAAATTTGAATACCAGGCAAAGTTAGAAGAGATCAATAAATTAGTAGAAAAAGAGAATTACGAGGAAGCTGCAAAGATTGCAGATACGATAGAATGGAAACGTGTGCGCAGTGTACGTACATTGTGCCTGATCAGTGAGATATATGAGGCGGTTGGAAGAGCGGAGGACAGCAAGGCGATCCTGTACCGCGCCTATCGTCGTTCGCCGGGAAGCAGACAGATTCTTTACCGACTTACAGAAGCATGCGTACAGACGCAGGAATTTGACGATGCAGTGGAGTATTACACAGAGTATGTGAATCTTTCCCCGAACGATAACAGCAAATATATTCTGAAATATGAGATCTATAAGGGACGCGGCTCATCGCTGGAGGAGCAGATCGCGGTTCTGGAGGAGTTAAAGAGCAGAGAGTACACGGAGCAGTGGGCGTATGAGCTTGCAAGGCTGTACGACGAAGCCGGGATGGTCGACAAGTGCGTGGCGGAGTGCGACGACCTTGCACTCTGGTTCCACAATGGAAAATACGTGGTGGCGGCTCTGGAGCTGAAAAAGAAATATGTGCCGCTCACACCGGAGCAGCAAACTGTTTATGATAATCCGAGCGAGATCGTTGACATGGAGACGAAGGAACAGGTAGTGGATAAAGCGGTGCCGACGTTGGATGAGGTTATCACGAAAGAGCTGCCGAAATCAGAGAAGGATGCGATCGCGGACAGCATTATCATGGATACGGAAAGGCAGATCGCAGCGGCGGTGCAGGCTCCTGTGATGCCGCAGATTCCGGAGGAGCCGGAAGAAAAAGCGCCGGAGATCAGGATGCCGGAACTGAGAATGCCGGTGAACGATATCAACACGATCGATCTGCAGAGCGAGCTCGCAAACAGTATGCGCGAGATTTTATCGGGTATCCGCCCGGCATCGTCCACCGATGAGCTGGAGAGTGCACCCACACTGGTGCAGCCGGCAGCCGCAGAGGCAGCGGCGGCGGAGGAAGAAGAGCTTCCGAAGCATGTAAGTATTGATGATATTCTGACAGGTACCGCGGTACAAACGGATGAGCAGAGCGCGCAGCCGGAAAACGTGCCGCCACAGCAGGAAAAGCCGGCGGTTCGGACCGTTGTAGATACGGCGGCAGGGCAGCAGGCGGGCGAGGGCGTGCAGCCGGTAGTCCGTACAGTTGTGGAAACACCCGTACAGGCGCAAAAGGCAGATCCGATGACAGCGCCGACGATTGATATATCTAGGAAGATCCGACAGGAGATCGGGGATACGCCGATTCGCGCATATGCGGCGGCAGCTCAGAGAACTGAGGCACGGCAGAGTCAGGAGACAGGATCGCAGGCATCACCTGCGATGGAGATAAAGAGCGCGGAGCGTCAGGCATCACCTGCAATGGAGTCAAAGACTTCGGAGCGTCAGGCGGCACCTGCAATGGAGATAAAGAGCGCGGAGCGTCAGGCGGCACCTGCGATGGAGCCAAAGAGCGCGGAGCGTCAGGCAGTACCTGCAATGGAGCCAAAGACTTCGGAGCGTCAGGCAGTACCTGCAATGGAGCCAAAGAGCGCGGAGCCGCAGGCTGTGTCTGCACCGGAGCAGCAGAAACCAGAAACATTTGAGCAGCCGGCGGTTTCTCCGGAAGATTATACGAGAGACGGGCTTGACGAGAAAGAAAAAGCTATGCTCGGTTTCTGGTCGCAGATCAGCGGCATGAATGAGCAGATCAACGACGCAGTGACGCAGATCATGCGCGGTGTGATCGCAAATAAAACCTCTTCCAGCGGAAATGTTGTGCTGGTGGGCGATGCCGGAAACGGCAGAACAACGCTGGCAATTTCTCTTGCAAAGATCATCAGCCGCTGCAAAGGTCAGACAAGCGTGAAGGTTGCCAAAATCTACGCGGAAGACCTCAATAAGAAGGATATCGCGGCAACCGTCAATAAAATGGCGGGCGGCGTTCTGATCATTGAGGAAGCGGGAGATTTAAGTGATGAGGCAGTGTCTCAGATGACCATGGCGATGGACTTTAAGACAGACAGCCTGGTGGTTGTTCTGGAGGATGAGCAGCGCTACCTGCAGGATCTGCTGGCGCGCAATGCGGCATTTGCAGAAAAATTCAACGTGACGATAAATGTTCCGATGCTGACGAACGACGAGCTGGTAGATTTCGGCGAGTTTTATGCGCTGGAAAACGGATGCTCTCTGGATGTGTCCGCTGTGGATGCACTGTATGAGTGCATTGGCGCGATGCAGTCGCCGGAACAGCCGGTGGCGGTTCTGGACGTCAAGGAGATCATGGACAAGGCGATCAAAAATGCCAACCGTTTCGGCGTCGGCAAGCTGACCTCCAGCATTTCCGGCAAGCGCTACGACGAGAACGACCGCGTCATTCTGAAAGGAAAGAATTTCAAAAAAATCAAATAAAAAGGCAGAGAAGATCCATGTATCGCAGTGCTGTGGTACATGGATTTTTTATGCTTGACAAAGAGTATACCGTTCGGTATACTGTAGGCAGAAGTCATATATATTATGACAGAAAAGGACATACCTTTTCGGACGAAATGTCCGTGTATGAGCAGCATCTGAGTGACGGTATAAATTGGAAGGTATGATATGGAGAACAGAGAACGGATTTTAGCGTGCGCTCTTGACCTGTTTTATCAGAGGGGGTACGATGCGGTCGGCATCCAGGAAATCTGTCAGCGGGCAGGTGTGACGAAGCCGACGATGTATCATTATTTTGGAAGTAAATATGGGCTGCTGGAAACGCTGCTTGCGCAGAAGCTTGGCGGTTTTTTGGAGATGCTTTCCCACGCGGCGCATTACCGCGTAAGCGTGGAGCAGTCGCTTTACGATTTTGCGTCGGTGATTTTAGACTGCGCCGGTGCAAATTACCGGGCATATCTGCTGATGATGTCCCTCTCCTACTCCGCACGGGAGAATGAAACCTATCAGGCGGTGAAGCCGTATATCAACCGTATCCATCAGCTTGCTGTGCAGCTTTTTGATGAGGCGGCGCCGGTTCTTGGAAACATGAACGGCAGGCAGGAGCAGTTTGCGCTTGGGTTTCTCGGACTTTTTAATCACTACATTCTGTTCATGGGAAATCAGAAGGCTCCGGAGCTCGGCATAACAGTGACCGAGGAGACGAAGCGCGGTCTGATCCACCAGTTTATGCACGGCATTAATTCGTGATGCAAGGTATCGAAAAGTCATAAAATGGCATTATAAACAGTAAACATCACCTGGAGGTTATGACTGAAATGAGTAAATGGTATGAAGAGGCGGTTTTTTATCATATGTATCCGCTTGGAATGACGGGCGCGCCCAAATACAACACACAGGAGGAGGTAACGCACCGCTTTGACGAGCTGGAGGATTGGCTGCCGCATCTGCAGGATATCGGCTGTACGGCAATCTACATCGGTCCGCTGTTCGAATCGACGTCCCATGGATATGATACCAGGGATTACCGGTTGGTGGACAGACGCCTCGGAGACAATGAGGATTTTAAGCAGTTTGTTCAGAAGGCGCACGACCTTGGTATCCGTGTTGTGGTGGACGGTGTGTTCAACCATACGGGAAGAGAGTTTTTTGCATTTAAGGATATCCAGCAGAACCGTGAGCGTTCTCCGTACTGCAGTTGGTACAAGGGCATCAACTTTGGCTGGAATACGCACTATAACGACGGCTTTGGTTACGAGGCCTGGCGAAACTGCTTTGAGCTTGTCAATCTGAATCTTTACGAGCGGGCGGTGAAGGACTATCTTTTTGACGTTATCCGTTTCTGGATCCATGAGTTTGACATCGACGGCATCCGGCTGGACTGCGCGGACTGCCTGGACTTTGATTTTATGAAGGAAATGCGCTGGATGACGGCGCAGGAGAAGGAAGATTTCTGGCTGATGGGCGAGGTCATCCACGGCGATTATGCGCGCTGGGCGAATGATGACGTGCTGCATTCCGTCACGAATTACGAGCTTCACAAGGGGCTGTATTCCGGGCACAACGACCACAATTATTTTGAGATCGCGCACACCATCCGGCGTGAATTTGACGAGAACGGCGGCATTTACCGCGGGAGAAAGCTGTATTCCTTTGTGGATAATCACGACGTGGACCGCATTATGTCGAAGCTGAATAATAAAGAGCATATTTTTTCCGTATACACCTTGCTGTATACGCTTCCGGGGATTCCTTCCATTTATTATGGAAGTGAATTTGGCGTCGAGGGAAAAAAGGAAGGACCGAACGACGACCCGATGCGTCCGCGGCTGCTGGTAGGGGAATGTCTGGAAAACAACCGGCACCCGGAGCTGACCGAATATATACGGATGCTTGGAAAGCTCAGAAAGGACAATGAGGTCCTTGCGGATGGAAAATATCGCGAGCTGTCTCTGACCACACGCCAGTACGCGTATGCGAGGATCCTTGGCGAGCGGGCGGTGATCGTTGCCGCGAACAACGACGACGCGCCTGCGTGGATGGAGGTTTCGATACCGGTCGGAGCGGATAAGGTGACGGATTTCCTTACCGGGGAGGAAAAAGCGGTGGAAAACGGAAGGGTACGCACGGAAGTGCAGCCTGGCAGAGCAGTGATCTATGTGACGAAATAGTCACTATTATATAAAAGGGCAGGGAGAATATTATGGGAACAGCGAAAGAAAAAGAAGAAAATCAGTTCGATATCCGTATTGGCGAGCTTGACCAATATCTGTTCGGGCAGGGAACGCATTACGATATCTACAAAAAACTCGGCGCGCATCCGACGGTGATCGACGGAAAAAAAGGCGTACATTTTGCAGTGTGGGCGCCGCATGCGGCGAAGGTTCATCTGACGGGAGAATTCTGCGACTGGGTTGAGGATCCGGCGTATGAAATGAAGCGCCTGGAGCCGCTTGGAATCTACGAATTATTTGTGGAAGGCATACAGGTGGGAACGCAGTACAAATACCTGATCTGCACGCACGACGGACGGAGACTTTACAAGGCGGATCCGTTTGGAAATCATGCGGAGCTGCGTCCGGGTACGGCGTCGAAGGTGGCGGATATCTTCAATATAAAGTGGAGTGATAACACGTGGGTGGAGAAGCGCGAAAAGCAGGATATTGATGCGATGCCGATGTCGATCTACGAGGTGCATCCGGGTTCCTGGATGAAGCATGCGCCGACGGATGAAAACCCGGAGGGCTTTTACAACTACCGTGAGTTTGCACATCATATCACAGACTATGTGAAGGATATGGGCTACACGCATGTGGAGCTGATGGGCATTGCCGAGCATCCGTTTGACGGTTCCTGGGGCTACCAGGTGACGGGCTATTATGCGCCGACGGCGCGTTACGGCACCCCGGAGGACTTTGCGTACATGGTAGATTATCTGCACAAAAACGGAATTGGCATTATTCTGGACTGGGTACCGGCGCACTTTCCGAAGGACGCGTGCGGTCTTGCCGAGTTCGACGGGCAGCCGCTGTTTGAATACGCGGATCCGAGAAAGGGCGATCACCCGGACTGGGGCACCAAAGTATTTGATTTTGGGAAAAATGAGGTGCGCAATTTCTTAATTGCAAACGCGCTTTACTGGGTGGAGCATTTCCACGTCGACGGTCTGCGCGTAGACGCTGTGGCTTCTATGCTGTATCTGGATTACGGACGCTCTGATGGACAGTGGGTGCCGAATAAATACGGAGAAAACAAAAATCTGGAGGCGATCGAGTTTTTCCGTCATCTGAACAGCATCGTCCGCAGAAGAAATCCGGGCGTAATGATGATCGCTGAGGAATCGACGGCGTGGCCGCAGGTGACAGGCGAGCCAAAGGACGGCGGTCTTGGCTTCAGCCTGAAATGGAATATGGGCTGGATGCATGATTTTCTTGATTATATGAAGCTCGACCCGTATTTCAGAAGCTATAACCACAACAAGATGACATTCTCCATGACCTATGCGTTCTCGGAGAAGTTCATTCTGGTATTGTCTCATGATGAGGTAGTGCATCTGAAATGTTCCATGATCAATAAGATGCCTGGTCTTTACGACGACAAATTTGCAAACCTGCGGGCAGGCTATGCGTATATGTTTGCGCATCCGGGCAAAAAGCTGCTCTTTATGGGGCAGGAGTTCGCACAGTTCCAGGAGTGGAGCGAGGCGCGGGAGCTTGACTGGTACCTGCTCGGCGAGGAAAAGCACTGCCAGTTGAAGGAGTACGTAAAAGAGCTTCTTCATCTGTACAAAGGCGATCCGGCAATGTATACGCTGGATCAGTCGTGGGAAGGTTTCGAGTGGATCAACGCGAACGATTCCAGCAGAAGTATTTTCAGTTTTATCCGTCACTCGGCGGACAGAAAGAGCAACCTGCTGTTTGTGATCAACTTCACACCGGTGGCAAGAGACGATTACCAGGTGGGGGTTCCGCAGTCCGGAAGCTATAAGCTTGTCCTGAACAGCGACGAGGAGCGCTTCGGCGGAACCGGGCAGGAGCAGCCTGCGACCTTTAAGGCAGTGAAGGGCGAGAGCGACGGACAGCCGTATCATCTGGAGTACAAGCTGCCGCCTTACGGCGTTGCGGTATTTAAATATGCAGAGCGCAAACCGGCAGCAAAGAAAGCGACGGCAGAGAAAACTGCAGCAAGCAAGCCGGCGGAAAAGAAAACGGCGGCGAAGAAAACCACAGAAAGCAAACCGGCGGAAAAGAAAACGGCGGCGAAGAAAACCGCAGAAAGCAAACCGGCGGAAAAGAAAACGGCGGTGAAGAAAACCGCAGAAGGCAAACCGGCGGAAAAAAAGACGGCGGGACGTAAGCCGCGCGTGAAGAAGGAAAAGTAAATCTGGAAAAATCGTTACTGTTCACGTCGTTCACAGTAACATTCGCAAATCCATTTAAAATTCGCTCCGCGAATGGGATTTGCTCACACCTGTATCACTTTCTTACGGACTTTGCAGTGAATGCAAAGTCCTGACCTGAACAGTAACGAAAAATCTGCTATTGTCTGTGGCAGACATATGACATGAAAACGATATTCTGGCATATACTTATGAAAACGGAAACGTGGAGTAAGTACGTGTCAGAATATCGTCGTTTTATATCGTATATTTATGAATATCAGAGGGGAAGAAAACAGAATAACTGCGGTTACGCGAAGGTGGAGATCCGCAGCGGCGTGTTCCGGCTGCGCCTGCATCTTCAGCCGGTCGGGACGGACAAAGGGGAGCTGCAGGTTTATGGCTTTGTGAGAAAGCCGGGGCATATTTACGGCATCCTGCTTGGCAGCGTGGAAATGAAAAATCATGCATACGATTTCCAGGCAGTCAGCCAGGCGGCAGGTATTGGCGGCTCGGCGTACCCTGCCGGGGAGCTTCGGGGAATCTGGCTGAGGGGCAATGGGGAAAATTACATAACCATCTGGGATGACGAGCCGGTGGAGGTGGATCAGTTTACCGACCGGGAGCTTGAGGAGAGCGTGGGCGGGGCGGAACCACACGCAGGCAGTACCCTGGCAGGTACGGAAGAAATGCGCGCTGGCGGCGCTTTGACAGGCGCGGAAAGGGTGCAGGTGGATGACGCTTTGGAAAACGCGGAAAAAACACAGGCGGATGATGCTTTGGTGAATATGGAAAAAACGCAGACGGATGGTGCTTTGGCGAATGTGGAAAAAACGCAGACGGATGGTGCTTTGGCGAATGTGGAAAAAGCCCGGGCAGGTGACGCTTTGATGGATGAGGAGATGCAGGAAAATGATACTCCGGCGGGCGGGGACGCGCGGCGGCAGGAAAGCGGCGAGGGCATACATGCGCAGAGCGTAGCGGGAACAGTGCCGGAGCGGGCGGCCTGGCCGGGAAGCCTTGCCGGGCGCTGGAACAATTTTTTGCAGCATTATCCGCAGATCCGGCCGTTTGCAGATGAGGAAATCACGCAGTGCATCAGCATCGCGCCCAAGGATCTTTCCTTTCTGCCGCGCGAGGAATGGCAGTTTGGGAAAAATCCTTTTCTGAGGCAGGCTTTCGCGCAGTATCATCATCTGATGCTGGGCTGTCACGCGAGCGGACGTTTTGTACTTGCGGTGCCGGGAAGCTTCCGGAATATGCAGGAGAAGCATCTTGCGAGGATGTCCGGCTTTCCTTATTATAAAGAGGCGGCATGGATGGCGGCAGCGGATCACCTGGGGACAGCGGATCACCCGGAGGCAGCAGATCAACTGGGGGCGGCGGAAGAGAGCTTGTGGGCGGCAAGCACCGGAAGCATGGAACCGGAGGGGTACTGGTATCATTTTTTAAATGAAGGTTGTTTGCGGCGATAAACGATAGATGATGAGATCCGATATAAAATTAATTTATTTTCTGTGCAACAAAACACCGCAAATCAGACACTATATATACGTAAAGGTAATCCATTGGGCATCCCGTAGCTCAGATGCTTCACATGGGTTAATATTTCGAATTCGAAAAGGGATACCACACAAAAAGAGGAAAGCTTATGGATCAACAGATAAAATTAGTAAAACAGGCAAAAAGAGGGGATACACACGCATTTGCGGAGCTGTACCGCGGCGTGTACCAGGAGCTGTTTCGTTTTGCGCTCTACACGCTGAAAAACAGTCATGACGCGGAGGATGCGGTCAGTGATACGGTGGCGGATGCATGGGCGCAGATCAGTTCTTTGAAGAAAGAAGAATCATTTAAGGCGTGGATTTTTAAAATCCTTTCCAACAAATGCCGCCGCTGTCTGAAGCTGTATACGGAAAAGACAGAAGAGCTGCCGGAGGATCTGTGTGAAGAAAAAGGGGACGCAGATGAGCAGCTGGATGTAAGGGCGGCGTTTGCGCGCCTTGCAGACGAGGAGCGATTGATTTTGTCCATGAATATTTTTGGCGGCTACAGCAGCCGGGAGATCGGCGAGGCGCTGCAGATGAATGACAGTACCGTGCGCTCCAGACAGAAGCGGGCGCTGGAAAAAATGGAAGCCTGGTTAGCATAACGAGGAGGGGAACATGATGGATGAAAAAAATTTAATGGAACAGATCAGACGATCGGCGGAGAAGGTCGATGTGCCGGAGACGCTCCGCCCGGAAAACATGCAGAAAAAGCTGGAGGACGGAGGAAAGAAGGGGCCAGATAAAAGGAAGCTGCTTACTTTTTCGCAGAAATGTCAGATCGCACTTGCGGAGGCGGCAGTTATCGCGCTGGTATTTTTTGCCGGTCGCAATGTCGGCGTCACGGAGGGACGGCTGACGGACAGCGGGCAGCCGGGGATGACCGCCGCATCTCTGCAGGAGTCGGAAACAGGCACGGAAGCGGCGCGGGCGACAGAAAGTGATGCCGGAGCCGCCGCAGAAAACGCAGACGCACAGGATGCCGGAGCCGCCGCAGAAAATGTAGACGCACAGGATACCGGAGCCGTCGCAGGAAACACAGACGCACAGGATACCGGAGCCGCCGCAGAAAACGCAGACGCACAGGATACCGGAGCTGCCGCAGTACAGATGAAGAGCGCAGAAAACGAAAGCGCTGCAGTGCAGGAAGACTCCGCAGGAAACGAAAGCATTGCAGTGCAGGAAGACTCCGCAGAAAACGAAAGCGCTGCAGTGCAGGAAGACTCTGCAGAAAACGAAAGCGCCGCGGTACAGGAAAACTCCGCCGGAGACGTCGCTCCGCAGGAGGGCATCGCTCCGGTTGAGAGCGAGGAAGTCCTCTATAACCGGCTCAGAGAATACCAGAGTACGGGAAATGCTTCCTATGCGAAGATGGATATTGCATATGCGACGCAGGAAATGGCAGTGGAGGATTCGGTGGCTATGAACAGCATGGCATCCGCCGCGGATACGGGGACGGGAGCGGACTTTTCACAGACGAATCTGCGGGAGCTGGGCGTCGACGAGGGCGACATTGTAAAGACAGACGGGAAGTATATTTATATAATGAAACGAAACAGTTCGGTGAAGATCATCAGCGCCAATGGGGAGCAGATGGAGCTGATTCAGACGATCGAACCGGAATCTCTTGATGAATCTGTGCGCGATATGTATATCAGCGGAAATATTCTGAATCTTGTGACGAGCGGCACGAAAAGCAGCATGAAGGAAGATGCATCAGATGTCTATTACACAGAGTATTATGATTACGCAAAAGTAGTCACCTATGATATTTCAAACCCGGAAAACCCAATATTGACCGGAAGCGTGGAGCAGGAGGGCTATTATCACAGCAGCAGGAAGGTGGGGGATTATGTATATCTTTTCACGCAGTTCCAGCCGGTGATCGGTGACACGCAGGAGGACAGCGGTATCATGCCGCTGGTAGATGGTGCGCGCATGGAAGCGGCGGACATTTATGTGCCGGACGAGCTGCGCAGTACTAGCTACCTGGTGATCGGTTCCGTGAATGTGAATCAGCCGTCGGAAATGATGGCGCATAAGGCGGTCGTGTCCGGTGCAGAGCAGTTTTATGTGAGCGGGCAGAGCATCTACATCTGCTGCCGGGAGTGGAGAGAAGGCACCGGCGATGTCACAAAGATCATGAAGTTTTCCTATGAAAACGGGGATATACGCGGGATCGGCGTTGCCGAGCTGCAGGGTTATCTGAACGATACATTTTCTCTCGATGAGTATGACAGTTATCTGCGCGTGGTGGCGACCGACTGGAACAGCGGTGATGAAATCAACGCCCTGTACATCTACAATGCACAAATGGAGCTGGTGGGCAAAATTGCTGATATCGCTCCGGGAGAGACGATCCGTTCCGCAAGATTTTTTGGAGATACCGGATACTTTGTGACTTTTAAGCAGACTGACCCGCTGTTTTCGGTAGATTTGTCGGATCCCGAAAACCCGCAGATCATTGGAGCGCTGAAAGTGACGGGCTTTTCGTCCTACCTGCATTTTTACGGGGAGGACAGGCTTCTCGGCATCGGGTACGAGGCGGATGAAGACACCGGAGCGACGACGGGGATTAAGCTGTCCATGTTTGACATCTCAGATCCTTCCAATGTGACAGAGATTAGCCGCTATGTGATCAAGGGCGCCAGCTACTGCGCGGGGTTTGACAACTATAAAGCGATTCTGGTCAACCCGGAAAAAAATCTGCTTGGCTTTGTATGCGACGATAATTACCTGGTATTTTCCTATGATGAGGAAAAGGGCTTTGAGAACCTTCTTACCTACAATCTCTCCCAGGGGGAACGCCAGCAGTCTTACTGGTATGCATACGACGACGTGCGCGGGCTTTATATCAATGACAGCTTCTACATTGCCGCGTCAGATATCATTCGCGCGTTCGATATAACAGAATCGTTCGGGCAGAAAGCGAAACTGGAATTTTAAAGTGTGCAAAGGTATTGAAAATGCAGGTCGAAAAGTGTTATACTCCAGGTAAAAATGCAGGGAGGTCAACACAATGGCAGAAGAAACAAAAGTAACAGAAACACTCACACAGGCGCAGGCGGCTGAGGAAGCGGCAGTGGAAACTGTGCAGACGATGGAAGAGCCGGCAGCGGAAAAAGCGGAAACGGAAGCTGTACAGGCGCCGGAAGTGCCGGCAGCGGAGGCAGAAGCAGCGCCGGAAGCGCCTGTGGAGAGCATGGCGGATTACGAGGCGGAGCTGAATGCTTCTCTCAAACAGATTCATGAGGGGGATGTGCTTACCGGTACGGTAATCGGCGTGACAGACACGGAGGTTACTCTGGATCTGAAATACTACACAGAGGGCGTGATCCGCATTGAGGACTTTACCGACGATCCCAATTTCAACGTAAAGGAAGAGGTCCATATCGGAGACGAAATTTCCGCGACGGTTGTACGAAGAGACGGCGGACAGGGACAGATCATGCTGTCACGCAAGGAAGCGAACGATGTGCTTGCATGGGACAGGCTGCAGACGCTCATGGAAAAGCAGACGATCATCAAGACAAAGGTAGCAGGTGTGGTAAAAGCAGGCGTAGTTGTGTATGTGGAAGGAATCCGCGGATTTGTTCCGGCATCGAAGCTGTCGCTGAACTATGTGGAGAATCTGGAAGAATGGCTTGGAAAGGATGTTGAGCTGCGCGTCATCAATGTGGACGAGGAGGACAAAAAGCTGGTGCTTTCCGCAAGGGAAATCCTTCGCGAGCGCGAGGCTGAGGAGAAAAAGGCGAGAATCTCCAACGTCGAGGTGGGTCTTGTGACAGAGGGGACGGTAGAATCCCTCCAGCCTTACGGTGCGTTTATCAATCTCGGCAACGGGCTGAGCGGTCTGGTGCATGTATCGCAGATCTCCGAAAAGCGCATCAAGTCTCCGGCGGCAGTGCTGAAGGTGGGCGATACGGTAAGAGTAAAGGTCATTGCAGTGAAGGACGGCAAGCTGAGCCTCAGCATGAAAGCGCTGCAGGATGTTGCAGCAGAGGAAATCCAGGAGGAAACCATCGAACTGCCGCAGTCTGAGTCTGTTTCCACAAATCTCGGTTCCTTATTTGCAAAGCTGAAATTGTAAAAAACGCAGGAATGTTCGCCGGACAAAGACACTTGTGTGCGCAAGTTGTACATTTGCGAAAAACAATAACTGTAAAAAACGACAAAAAGCAGGAGATATAAAGAAAAAATTTGGAGGAAATTACAATAAATTTATGATGCGTTCATAATTTGTTCATATATGCTTGCTACAATATAGACAGTTAAAAAACCACTCCGATTAATAGATAAATTTTTTCATAATTGCCTCCGGTGTACCAGACGCCGGGGGCACTCCTCATTTTAGGGCATCTCTTTGGCAGGGACTTCGGGGAGACTTATCTCGTAAGAGGCAAGCGGCAAAGCGGGTTTTGTGCCAATTACTAATTTTGCATTGTCTTATAAGACAGAAAGAGTTATATATGTATGATGAGGTAACAGTGGATCTGCGATGCGATAAAAGTGCCGGCTAGTCAGATCTTTTCGGTTGGGTGCTTGGATTTGGCAGCAGGGTGCAGATACTTGCTCCGCCGGAAGGCAAAGAGCAATATAGGCAAATGATTCTGAAAGCAATGGAAGATGCTGCAGATGAATAATAAAAAGGAGCAAAGTATTATGGAGAATAAACTGCAAAATGTCGGGCAGAATAGCATTATGGATAATTTTGTTAAAACAGACGACATCTTAAAAGATATGTGCGGGATTATTGAATCCTCACAAAAGGCGGCATATCAAGCGGTTAATACCGCGCTTGTTCAAAGAAACTGGATGATCGGATACCGGATCGCAGAGGAAGACTTTGGCGGGGAAGAACGCTCTGTTTATGGGCTTGAGATTATAAAAAAACTTTCAAAAAATTTGACGAAACGGTATGGCAAGGGATACGACAGAAGTAATCTCTACCATTGTCTGCGCTTTTACAAGAATTTCCCTGAAATTGTCGACACAGTGTGTAGACAATCCGGGAAACTGCTATCGTGGTCACACTATAGAGCATTATTACAGGTTGGAGATAAAACTGCCCGTGACTGGTACGAAAAAGAAGCCATCGAACAGACTTGGAGTGTCCGCACTTTGCAACGAAATATTTCTTCACAGTATTATTACCGTATGCTTCAGACACAGAAACAGGAACTTGTAGAAAAAGAGATGAGGGAAGTGACCGCCGAATACCAAAACGACAAATTGGAGTTCATTAAGAATCCCGTTGTTGCTGAATTCCTGGGGCTGGCTTCTAATACGGACTTTACGGAAAGTGATCTTGAAAAAAGTATTTTGACAAATTTGCAAAAGTTTTTAATGGAGCTTGGCAAAGGGTATGCGTTTGTTGCAAGACAGCAGCGTATTCATACTGAGAAACAAGACTACTTCATCGATCTTGTGTTTTACAATTATATTCTCAAATGTTTTGTCCTGATAGATTTGAAAACACAGAAAATCACACATCAGGATGTCGGTCAGATGGATATGTATATCCGTATGTATGATGAACGGAAGCGCAGTGAGGGCGATAACCCGACGATTGGTATTGTCCTTTGTTCTGATACAGATGAAGATATTGCAAGATATTCAGTGCTTCATGGAAATGAGCAGTTATTTGCCTCCAAATATAAGCTGTATCTGCCTACGGAGGAGGAACTGAGGGCAGAGATTGAAACACAAAAAGCAATGTTCCTGTTACAGCAAAAAGAGAAAGAAACCGATATTGAGGAATGATCCTGATCTCTTTGGAATGTCTGCTTTACTAATCCGGTATTTTCTGCTATGATTTAACAGAAGACGAAAATATTGGGGGTATTTATGGAACACTACGATAAACATCAAATATATGTGATCGGGCATAAAAATCCCGATACGGATTCCATCTGCTCAGCAATTGCCTACGCCTATCTGAAAAATCAGTCGGGCACCGGAGAATACATAGCGAAGCGCGCCGGGCATGTGAGCACGGAAACGCAGTACGTGCTGGAAAAATTCAATATGGAAGCGCCGGGCTATGTGCCAAATGTAAAAACGCGGGTGAAGGATATGGAGATTCGCCGGACGCAGGGGGTGTCCAGCGATATTTCTCTGAAAAAGGCATGGACGCTTTTGAATGAAACAAAGGGCACGACGCTGCCGATCATCAAAGAGGACAATGTTCTGGAAGGACTTATCAGCATCGGTGATATTGCCCGGTCCTATATGGCGGTCGTGGACAATGCTATTCTTTCCAAGGCGCAGACCCAGTATTGCAATATTCTGGAGACACTGGACGGTACGCTCTATGTGGGCGATCCGAATGCGTTTTTTGACCAGGGCAAGGTGGTTGTGGCAGCTTCCAGTCCGGAGGTCATGGAATCCTATATCGAGGAACACGACATGGTCATCCTGGGCAATCGTTATGAGACGCAGCTCTGCGCAATTGAGATGAAGGCTGGCTGCCTGATCATCTGCGGAGATGCTGTCGTCACCAAGACGATCCAGATCCTTGCAAAGGAAAAGGGCTGCACGATCATCGCGACGCCGTATGACACCTACACGGTTGCACATCTGATCAACCAGAGTATGCCGGTACGGTTTTTCATGAAGGATAACGAAATTATCGCTTTTTCTGAGGATGATTTCACGGATGACATCAAAGAGATCATGGCGAGTAAGCGTCATCGTGATTTTCCGATCCTTGATAGAAATGGTCATTACGTGGGAACCATTTCCCGCCGGAATCTGCTCGGTATCAAGAAACGTCGTCTGATCCTGGTTGACCACAATGAGCCGTCCCAGGCGGTCGACAACATCGAGAGCGCCGAGATTCTGGAGATCATCGACCATCATCGTCTTGGCTCGCTGGAGACAATGATGCCTGTGTACTTCCGCAATCAGCCGGTTGGCTGTACCTCAACGATTATTTACCAGCTTTACCAGGAGCAGGGGATAGCGATCCCGAAGAAGATTGCGGGACTTATGTGCGCGGCGATCATTTCCGATACGCTGCTGTTCCGTTCTCCTACCTGCACGCCGATGGATAAGGCGGCGGCGCAGGCGCTTGCTCAGATCGCCGAAATTGACTGCAAGGAGTTTGCAGCAGAAATGTTTGCGGCGGGCAGCAATTTAAAGAGCAAGACAGCGGAAGAAATATTTTATCAGGATTTCAAAAAATTTGAGCAGGACGAGACGACCTTTGGCGTGGCGCAGATCACTTCCATGACGGAGGGAGAGCTTGCGGGCGCGAAGGAAAAACTGCTCGCTTATATGGAGACCGCGTTTGAGAATCAGCGTCTCACTATGCTGTTTTTCATGCTGACAGATATCTTAAACGAGTCTACCGAGCTGCTGTGCTTCGGAAAAGGTTCGGAGAACCTGGTCAAGGAAGCCTTCGGCAAAACCGTGGAGAATGGTTCTGTCATTCTGCCGGGCATCGTATCCCGCAAAAAACAGCTCATACCGACGCTGTTCTCCGCACTTCAGCAGTAAGCAGACGTTATTGCTGTCCGCAAAAGTGTTTTATTCCTGCAAGCAACGAGCCAGGCGGATGTGCCTGCACATCTATTTGACTCCACAAGATCATCAGGGAGAAGGAGAAGCTTTGGGAAAACAGATTTGGAAAGCCGGCAATATGCTCTACCCGCTTCCGGCGGTCATGGTGAGCTGCAGACGGCCGGGAGAAAAAGCAAATATTATCACTGTAGCATGGACAGGAACAGTATGCACCAATCCTGCCATGCTTTATATTTCCGTACGCCCGGAGAGACACTCCTATTCCATTCTGCGGGAGACCGGGGAATTTGTGGTGAATCTGACGACGGAAAAGCTTGCGCGCGCAACAGATATGTGCGGGGTACGTTCCGGGCGGGATATGGATAAATTCGCGCAGCTTCATCTTACGGAAGAACCCTCGCAGCATATAGCAGCGCCGGGGATCAGGGAATGCCCGGTCAATATCGAATGCCGCGTCAAACAGGTGCTGGAGCTTGGCTCCCACCATATGTTTCTTGCGGAGGTGCTTGCCGTTCATGTTGATGAAGCTTATCTTGATAAAAACGGCAAATTTCATCTGAACGAGGCCGGGCTTCTGGTGTACTCCCACGGCGAATACCATGCGGTCGGAGAGTTGCTTGGCAGCTTCGGCTATTCTGTCAGAAAAAAAGAAACCTCTGGAAAACAGAAAAAAATAAAAACAAGATGTGGTACCAGGTCTGAAAAAAACAGAAAAAACGGTACATGATATTGTTTCAAAACCGTGTCGAATTTTGATAGAATTATGTCGATAAATTAATTTTTGTTTACAAATCCAAAGAATGTGATATAATGTTCGTTAAGGGCAGAGGAAAATGCACAGAAACACAGAGAACGAGCTTGCTCGGTTTTCTGTGTTTGTGGGCATTTGACGAGCGAAGCGAGCGAGGGAAACCGGAGGTTTTCCGAGCCTCTGCCCGCAGGCAAAAAAAGAATGCACAGAAACACAGAGAACGAGCTTGCGAAAGATTCTGTGTTTGTGGGCATTTGACGGGCTTCTTGCTCATTTTAAGGGGAAAAAGATTTTATACACAGGGGAAGAGTGTAAATAAAATATCAGAGGTGTCCAATGGAACAATATATTATCAAAGGCGGGAATCCTCTCGTCGGCGAGGTAGAAATCGGCGGCGCCAAGAATGCGGCACTGGGCATTCTTGCTGCGGCTATTATGACAGATGACACAGTTGTAATTGATAATCTGCCGGATGTGCAGGATATACATGCTTTGCTTGGAGCAATCAGAGGTATTGGCGCGAAGGTGGAAAAGGTCGGTAAAATGGCCTGGCAGATAAATGGCTCCGGCATCGGCAGCGTTAGTGTAGATTATGAATATATTAAGAAGATCAGAGCATCCTATTATCTGTTAGGAGCGCTGCTTGGAAAGTACAAGAGGGCAGAGGTTCCGCTTCCGGGCGGATGCAACATCGGGAGCCGGCCGATCGATCTTCATTTAAAGGGCTTTAAGGCGCTCGGTGCGAAGACAAGGATTTCGCACGGTTCTATTATTGCAGAGGCGGAGCATCTGAGAGGAAACCATATTTATCTCGATACAGTTTCCGTAGGAGCTACTATTAATATCATGATGGCGGCCTCGATGGCAGAGGGACGCACCGTTATTGAAAATGCTGCGAAGGAACCGCATGTTGTAGATGTGGCGAACTTCTTAAACAGCATGGGGGCCAACATTAAGGGCGCAGGTACGGACATCATCCGTATCCGCGGCGTGGAACGGCTCCATGCGACGGAGTATTCCATCATTCCGGATCAGATCGAGGCAGGTACCTTTATGTTTGCCGCGGCAGTCACAAAGGGAGACGTCATTGTAAAGAATGTAATTCCAAAGCATCTGGAAGCGACTACCGCAAAGCTGGTGGAGATCGGATGTCAGGTGGAGGAATTTGACGACGCAGTCCGCGTGGTTGCCACAAAGAGACTTACCAATACCAATGTAAAGACATTGCCGTATCCGGGATATCCCACAGACATGCAGCCGCAGATCGGTGTGGCGTTGGCGCTGGCGAGAGGGACAAGCCTGGTGACGGAGAGCATTTTTGAAAATCGTTTTAAATACGTGGATGAACTGATGCGCATGGGCGCAGACATCAGAGTGGAAGGAAACACTGCCGTCATCTACGGAACAGAGAAGCTGACAGGAGCGCGCGTAAGTGCGCCGGATCTGCGGGCTGGCGCAGCGCTGGTAATCGCAGGGCTGGCAGCGGAGGGCATCACGATTGTAGATGATATCGTTTATATTCAGCGCGGTTACGAACATTTTGAGGAAAAGCTGCGCAGTCTCGGCGCAGAGATCGAGCGGGTTTCTACGGAAAAGGAAATCCAGAAATTCCGGCTGCGTGTAAGTTAAAAATATAATACTCTTATTCAGAGTGGTGGAGATACAAAGGATCTGTGAAGCCACGGCAACCCCGCGAAGGCGGAAGGTGCCAACCTGAGCGATTTATTCGAACAATAAGAGGATTTGCTATCAGAAAGATAGGGGTCCGCTTCGGACCTCTTTTTTTACATTCATAAATTAAAGGAGGACATAAGATGGAGAGAAAATTGTTTACATCTGAATCAGTAACGGAAGGACATCCGGATAAAATGTGCGATGCGATATCAGACGCGATTTTAGACGAATTATTAAAGCAGGATCCGATGAGCCGCGTGGCGTGCGAGACTGCCACAACGACCGGCATGGTGCTGGTGATGGGTGAGATCACCACAAAGGCATATGTGGATATTCAGAAGATCGTGCGCGACACAGTGCGCGAGATCGGCTACACCAGAGGAAAATATGGCTTTGACGCAGATACCTGCGGTGTGATTACAGCGATCGACGAGCAGTCGCAGGACATTGCTCTCGGCGTGGACAAGGCGCTGGAGGCAAAGGAAAATACTATGTCCGAGGATGAGATTGAGGCGATCGGCGCAGGCGACCAGGGCATGATGTTCGGCTATGCGACAAACGAGACGGAGGAATATATGCCGTATCCGATCTGGCTGGCGCACAAGCTGGCGCTGAAGCTCACGGAGGTGCGCAAAAACGGAACACTTCCGTATCTCCGACCGGATGGAAAGACGCAGGTGACGGTGGAGTATGATGAGAATGATAAGCCGGTTCGTCTGGATGCGGTAGTGCTTTCCACACAGCACGATCCGGAGGCGACGCAGGAGCAGATCCATGCGGACATTAAGAAATATGTATTTGACGCCGTTCTTCCGCAGGAGATGGTGGACGATGATACAAAATTCTTTGTAAACCCGACCGGACGTTTTGTGATCGGCGGACCGCACGGGGACAGCGGACTTACCGGCAGAAAAATCATCGTGGATACCTACGGCGGCTATGCGCGCCACGGCGGCGGCGCTTTCTCCGGAAAGGACTGCACGAAGGTAGACCGCTCAGCGGCTTATGCGGCGCGCTATGCGGCAAAGAATGTGGTGGCGGCGGGACTTGCAGACAAGTGTGAGATTCAGCTTTCCTACGCGATCGGCGTGGCAAAGCCAACCTCTATCATGGTAGATACGTTCGGCACCGGAAAGCTTGCAGATGAAAAGATCACAGAAATTTTACGTGAACTCTTTGATTTCCGCCCGGCAGGCATCATTAAAATGCTTGATTTGCGTCGTCCGATCTACAAGCAGACGTCCTCCTATGGGCATTTCGGGAGATCAGACCTCGATCTTCCGTGGGAAAAGCTTGACAAGGTGGAAGCGCTGAAAGCATATTTATAGTTACAAGTTTACGCCAGCCTCAAACATCTGCTGTGCATGGAGCGAACAGTAACTATTTATAAAAAGTTTAGAAAAGCAGACGTTTGTTTAGGTGCAATTACGGCTCCTTTATGGTATACTTTCATTAGATATGATATTTTGCCATGAAGGAGCCGTTTGTATGAAACTAAAGACAAGACTGGTTATTTCTTTCTGCACGATTCTTCTGGTGCCCGTTTTGCTGCTGCTGATTTTTATGATGACGACAGGAAACCGTCAGCTTCAATATCTGGAGGAGTACGGCAACCGCCTGCAGCAGGAGGAAGGGATAAATCTGGAAGAGGAACAGGAGCTGCAGGGGACAAACACGACACTTCCGGCAGCAGCAAGGATGGTGCCGGAGATTCGCAACTTTTTGAAAAATATTGCGATCGTAGCTATTCTGGTACTGCTCATCACTGCCTGTCTGCTGATCGGATGGATATACACCGGGATAAATGTACCGCTTATGAAGCTGCGAAAGGCCACGCACAATATTGCCGAGGGGAATCTGGATTTTACGCTGGAGGTGGATGGAAACGATGAAATCAGCGATCTCTGCCGTGACTTTGAGGAGATGCGCCGCAGACTATGCGAGTCGAACGAAGAAAAGATCCAGTACGACCGGGAGAGCAAGGAGCTGATCAGTAATATTTCTCATGACCTGAAGACGCCGATCACGGCGATCAAGGGCTACGTAGAGGGAATTATGGACGGCGTCGCGGATACGCCGGAGAAAATGGATCACTATATCCGCACCATTTACAATAAGGCAAACGATATGGACAGGCTCATCAACGAGCTGACGTTTTATTCGAAGATCGACACAAACCGCATCCCGTATACCTTCAACAAAATCAATGTGAGCAGTTATTTTGAGGACTGCTGCGAGGAGGTCGGACTGGATCTGGAATCCAAGAATATCGACTTCTCCTACTTTAATTATGTAGATGAAAATGTTGAGGTCATCGCGGACGCCGAGCAGATGAAGCGCGTGATTAACAACATCATCGGCAATTCCGTGAAATATATGGATAAGCCGAAGGGACGCATCAATATCCGCGTGAAGGATGTCGGGGATTTTGTGCAGATTGAGATCGAGGACAATGGAAAAGGCATCGGACCAAAGGAGCTGCCGTATATTTTTGACCGCTTTTACCGCACGGACGCATCGCGCAATTCGTCGATGGGGGGCAGCGGAATCGGTCTTTCCATTGTGCGCAAGATTGTCGAGGATCACGGAGGAAAGATCTGGGCGACCAGCAAGCTTGGCACCGGAACCGTGATGTATTTTGTTCTGAGAAAAGTAACGGTTGAGTAACCGTTTAAAATAGTCTGCAAATAAAAAGTCAAGCAGAAATTGATGAACTTTGAAAATTTTATACAGGTTGAAATTAGGGCATAAACGTTAAGCCACCGGTTTACGCTGGCTTAAGAAAAAAGGAAGCCATATATTGTGCCACCTATAAGGGATGTTCACATTTTAATTTTTGAACATAGCCTACAGAACATCGGAATTCCCGGGCAATACGACGCATGGGAATTCCTTGTGCGATACATTCTCTGATAGCATCTTTCTCGCGGTCAGAGAATTTCGGTATCCTTCCGGCATTGCGTGGATTTTCGTTCGCTTTTATGACGGTTCCTCCAATGGACAGGGCATAATCCGCCGCGTCTTTCTCGGAGAAAAAACCAGCCACAACAGGCACGCCTTTGAGGACGAGATATCTGAAATTTACCTCGCAGGGATATGTTTTATATTCCATCCTTCTCCGCCTCCGTGTCGGATGTCTGGGGCAGTGAGGCAAGATATTCCTTTACCCGCCCGTAATAAATACGGAGAAATTTGTTCGCACCAGCGGTCATGTAGACGTAATAAGGTTTGCCCTGCGCCCGTTTTTTATCCATAAAGGCGTAAACGGGATCGTCAGCAGGGGAACGTTTGATGAGCCCGTCCATGATCTGGAACAGGGTTTTGCGCAGATACGGCGAGCCTTTCTTTGTGGTAGGCACACTTTTACGGATGCGCTGCCCGGAATCATCCTTTCCGGGGTCAACGCCGGCAAAAGCAGTCAGAGCCCCGCGGTGTGTAAACCGTGTCACATCCCCGATCTCAGACATGAGCTGGGGACCGAGGGTAGGCCCGACACCATCCATAGCCAGAACAACCGGATATTCCGGCAGCGCGGAAGCAGCCTTATCCATTTCCAGACGGAGGGATTCTACTGTCCGGGAAGCAGTATTAAGCATTGCCACAGCCTGCCAGATGAGCATTTTTGTGTTGTCATCTTTTGGAAATACGGCGATCAGGTCAGAAGAGGCATGGTAGATATTTTCCGCTTTCTGTGCGCTGAAATTATAACCTTTGCGTTTGCACCAGTTCTGGTAATGCTTTTTGAAGGCTTCCGGCGACCTGGAGCGGACACAGTCCACATGCCAGTAGGTATGGACAAAATCCACCCATTTCTGGCTGCCATCGCTGCGCGCAGGGCTGTCAAAGAAGTCATTAGCACCCGGATAAGTCTGGTCAAGCAGGGCAATAAGATTGTTTTTCATGGCAGTTTTCTGTGCCATATAGAAGCCGAACTGTCGGTTCATGGTTTTTAATTGGTTGCGTGTTTTATCCATGATTCCATATTGCTTCAGTTTTGCCCAGCGGTCAAGAGTATAGCGTGCGATTTTTTTGGAATCCGCTTTGTCGGTCTTTGGAGTGCGCAGGGAATCATCCCCGAAGTTCCTGATGAGAATGGGGTTTACGGCGCTAACAAAGATACCGGCGTCAGAAAGCCACATGGCGACCGGCTCGTAGTACCTTCCGGTGTGCTCCATGCAGACCTTCGTCTCCCCGTCAAGCTCCTTTATCTGCCCGATCAGTCCGTTGATAGCGGACTGTGTATGGGGAATGTCGCGGGGAGGCATCAGGACAACGTCGCCAGGCCTGCGGATGGTAACAGTGCTCTTGCCTTTGGAAACATCAATACCAACAGCGTTCATAATGGATACTCCTTTACAATGAATCAGCAATGGTCAATACCAGATTTACTCATTGCCTGTTCAATCTACTGGGTATCACACGAACGCCTGTGGGTTCAACCTGCGTAAAACGAATGCTGCGAATGAGGGCTGGTTGGCTGACTAAATTACGGACGTAAAGTCCTAGTAGAAGGTGGCCAGACCTATTGCCTTACTCATTCTAACAGCTTAAGCAACAAGATGGGTAATTCCTTACTGGCTGTAAGGGGTATTAACCATAAATACATTGTAGTAGCAGGAGGAAACAGTTATGAGCAAAATTCTTATTATTGAGGATGAAGAGAGCATTGCCGAGCTGGAGAAGGACTATCTGGAGCTGAGCGGATTTGAGGTGGAGACGGAACGGCGCGGCGATGTCGGCATGAAAAAAGCGCTGGAGGAAGATATTAATCTGTTAATTCTCGACCTGATGCTCCCGGAGGTGGACGGTTTTGAGATCTGCCGCCGCGTGCGCGAGCGCAAGGATATTCCGGTGCTGATGGTTTCAGCAAAGAAAGATGATATCGACAAGATCCGCGGTCTTGGGCTTGGCGCGGACGACTATATGACGAAGCCATTCAGTCCGAGCGAGCTTGTGGCGCGCGTGAAGGCGCATCTGGCGCGTTATGAGCGTTTGATCCACTCTAATATGAAAGAAAACGATATTGTGGAAATCCGCGGCATTAAGATTGATAAGACGGCGCGCCGTGTATGGGTGAACGGAGAAGAGCGCAATTTTACGACGAAGGAATTCGACCTGCTCACCTTCCTTGCGGAAAACCCCAACCATGTATTCACGAAGGAAGAGCTGTTCCGGGAAATCTGGGATATGGAATCCATCGGCGACATCGCTACCGTGACGGTACACATCAAGAAAATCCGTGAAAAAGTGGAGCAGGATACCTCAAAACCGCAGTATATCGAGACGATATGGGGCGTGGGATATCGCTTTAAATTATAATTGCCGGCAGAGCGCCGGTAAAACGGAAACAAAGTCAAGCTTGGGAGGAAATAGCATGAAACTGATGATCGCTTCAGATATTCACGGCTCGGCGCGTTACTGCCGGGAGATGCTGACGGCTTTTGAACGGGAGCAGGCGGACAGGCTGCTTTTGCTGGGTGATATTTTGTACCATGGACCGCGCAACGATCTGCCGGAGGAGTATGCGCCCAAAGAAGTGATTGCAATGCTGAACGCCAGGAAAAATCAGATATATTGCGTGCGGGGAAACTGCGATACCGAGGTAGATCAGATGGTTCTGCAATTTCCGATCATGGCAGACTACGGGATCCTGCCGGTTGGAGAGCGGCTGATTTATGTCACACACGGACACCGTTATAATATCAGTTCACTTCCGCCGCTGCAGCCGGGCGATATTCTGCTGCACGGACACACGCACATTCCGGCGTGGGAGCGCTTTGGGGATAACAATCTGTATCTCAATCCGGGTTCTGTATCCATTCCAAAGGCGGAAAGTCCGCATGGGTATATGATTCTGGAAAACACAGAGGCAGTATGGAAAACGCTGGATGGGAAGCCTTATCATGTGGAAAACCTGGAATAATTCATGGTATATGTTTTTACCGGAACGAAAAAATCAGGCAGTATACTGCCTGATTTTTTAATACCATCAGAACTGAAAAATGATTCCGATAATTGCGGAAGCAATTACCACGAGGATGGGATGGAAATCTTTTTTCTTTAAAACAAGATAAATGACCACCGCCAGAATAATTGCCTTGTAGTTAAACAAATCTGCAATATTTTTTGTAACCTCAAACTGGTCGAGACAGAGCAGGGCGATTTTGGCAACGCCAAGTCCGGCTGCAATGATCAGTCCGGTTGACGCCGGGCGCAGTCCGTAAAAAATATCCTGCACAAGCTGAGATTCCTTGAATTTGTTTAATATTTTTGAAATCAGAATAATAATGATCACGGACGGCAGTGCGAGAAAGAGCGGTCCGATGATAGCGCCCGGCAGCCCGAAGGAGGTAAATCCGACATAGGTTGCCATATTTACTCCCATAGGTCCCGGAGTGGACTCGGAAATCGCGATCATATCTGCGACGTCCTGCGCGTTGAACCAGCCGGTAGCAGCTCCCATCTCATAGAGGAAGGGGAGAGTAGCCAGACCGCCGCCGATTGCAAAAAGCCCTGTCTTAAAAAATTCATATGCTAAACGGATCAATCCTGTCATTTCTTTGCACCTCCTGCGATTCCTGTACGTTTAAAGAGCACGCCTGCCGCGCCGGCGAGAACAACGATGAGCGCCGGAGATAACGGTGTGAACAGTGATAAAAGCAAAACCGCGATACAAATGCCAAGACAGATTTTGTCGACGACAGACTTTTTTGCCAGCTTGACAACCGCATTAAAGATCAAAATGCAGACGCAGGCGCGGATGCCGTTGAAGGCATGCTTTACGACCGCAAGGTCGGCAAAGTTAGTCAAAAATGCGGCGATCAGTGTGATGATGATGATGGACGGCGTGATCATGCCGAGCGTAGCTGCGACAGCGCCGATAACGCCACGATTTTTATAGCCCACGAAGGTAGCTGTGTTGATGGCAATGATGCCGGGAGTACACTGCCCGATCGCAAAATAATCCATCAGCTCATCCTCGGTTGCCCAGTGATGTTTTTCCACGACCTCCCGCTGGAGCATGGGCAGCATGGCGTAGCCTCCCCCGAAGGTGAATGCACCGATCCGAAAGAAAACCATAAATAAATTCACAAGTTCTTTCATGTTGATTCCTCCTGAATAATATACTCACCCAGGCATCTCAAAGGAAACACCATATATGGGCGGAGCAGTAACATGATATCATAAAAAAACAGAGACGGGAAGTCTCTTTTGCGTTCTTTTTCGGAAGAGGTATTTCTTTTTTTGCGGGTGATTGCTATACTGTATTCAGCGGGATTTTTCCTGCTTCACGCAGTATTTTCAAGCAGAAAAAAAGAAGGGCTGCGTGTTTGGGGCAAGCGGATCAGAGGAGGTACAGACAAATGACGTCACAGAAATTTTTAGAGATATTAAAACAGGCGGCGAAGCTGAAGGTGACGCCGCGGCACTGCTACACAGAAAAAGACCGGGCGGAGAGCGTCGCCGATCATAGCTGGAGGATTGCGCTGATGGCGATGCTGCTGTCCGGGGAGGAGGAATTTCAGGATGTGAATATGGATCGCGTAATCCGTATGTGCCTGATTCACGATCTTGGGGAATCCTTCACAGGAGACATCCCCACTTTTGAAAAATCGGATGCGGACACGCAGACGGAGGATGAGCTGTTTTTAAATTGGGTGCAGAGCTTCCCGGAAGCGCAGCGGAAGGAGTGGCAGTCACTGCTGGCGGAAATGGAACGTTTGGAGACGCGGGAGGCGAAAACCTACAAGGCGCTGGATAAGCTGGAGGCGCTGATCTCGCACAACGAATCGGATATCGCCACCTGGCTTCCGCTGGAGTACGACCTGCAGCTCACCTATGGGCAGGAAAATGTGCAGTTTTCGGAATATCTGCGCGCATTCAGGCAGACGATCGACGCTTGGACGCGAAAGAAAATCGCGGAGGAAGCACCGGGGCATACTGAACAATGACTTTTTGCAAGGGCTGGGGAATCTGCATCGATTTTTTTGGGCCGCGCACTTTCGGAATCGATGAGAACAGTCGAATCTGTCATGCGGCTCATAATATAGACCGGAGGTGGGACGTATCAATACCTATGCAGAACTTTCTTATTTTCATATCGGGAATGCCATCGGCGGCTCGCAGGAGTGGATGACAGACCCCTGGATGAGGCTGTGCGGCTGTGCGGCGCTGGCTGCTGTGGACAGTTGTATTTATTTTACGCTTTTTTGTGGAGAAAAGAGGCTGTGCCCCTTTGACGTGCATCATCTGACAAAGGCACTGTACCGGCGTTTCGCGGGGATTATGAAGCCGTACCTCAGACCAAGATACAGCGGAGTGTCGAAGCTTTCTCTCTATGAGGATGGAATGAATGCGTATCTGAAAGATATGAAAAACGAACGGCTGGGAATGAGACTTTTTCCAGCGGGGCAGCCCCTTGCGGACGCGCAGGCTGTGCTGACAGGTCAGATTGACCGGAAGTACATTGTGCCGTTTCTGCTGCTGAATCCGGTTTCCGGAGAATGGCGCGATTATAAGTGGCACTGGTTCCTGATTGCGGGCTATCGCTGGGAGGAGGACAGACTTTTTGTAAAAACGATTACCTACGGGAACAGTACATGGCTCCCCTTTGATGGACTGTGGGACACTGTGAATGATGATAACGGGGGCATGATTTTGTATTATTTTCGGGAGGACTGCAAAAACATCTGATGTCATTCTGAGAATTTATAGCATTTTTCAAAAATATGTGTGTGAAAAACATCCGCAAAACAAATAAAAATGCGGATGTTTTTTTGAAGAAGAAATATTGACGAAAAACTTTGTTCATAGTATAATTTGAAAAAGTATCCACAAAATATTTGAAAATGCGGAGCTATTTTTAAATAAGGAGGAATGAAATGATGAAAACACGGGCGGAATGTCTTGAAAAATATGGGTCGGATTATTTTATTGAGAAAAAAATAGAAGAGGGCGTATTATTCAGGGTTGGAAAAGGAATATATTCGGAAAAGAAATATGTTCCGGAAATTGCGATGTTTGTATATAAATATCCGAATGCAGTTGTAACGATGAAGAGTGCTTTTTTCTTTCACGGTTTAACTGACGTAATACCAGATGAATGTGACCTTGCGACAACACGTGACGCGACAAAAATCAAGGACAAAAGAGTAAAGCAATATTTTGTTCCGGATGATTTTTTTGAGGAAGGCATTGAAACTACTAATTATAAAGGTTATGACATACGGGTCTACAATAAAGAGCGTATGCTTATTGAACTTGCGCGATATAAAAGTAAGCTGCCGTTTGATTATTATAAAGAGATTGTTCTGAATTATCGGAAAATACTTCCGCGATTGGATATACAAAAGATTCAGGACTATGCTTTGATAGCGCCGAAGAGTAATAAGGTGCTTGAAACTTTACAGTTGGAGGTGTTCTGATGATAAATCTGGAGAAAATGGCAGAAAGATACAGAGCCGCTGGCTATTCAGAACGAAATGCGGAGGCACGTGTGTGTCAGGATATAGTGTTAAAAGCAATTGAGAAAAGTGATTTGGGAAGAAATGTAACAATTAAGGGCGGCGTTGTTATGCGCAGTATTACGGGAAATGTGAGACGTGCTACGGAAGACCTTGATCTGGATTTCATAAGGTATTCATTGGAAGATGATTCTATTAGGTACTTTATTTCAAAATTAAACTGTCTTGATGGAATCAGAATACAAATTAAAGGAAACAAAATTGAGCAGCTTTCCCAGCAGGAGTATAGTGGAAGACGTGTATATATTACCATTGAAGATGAGGAGGGGAATTCCATTGAAAGTAAGATTGACCTTGGCGTTCATGCCAATATGGAAATAGAGCAGGATACATATTGCTTCGATGTTTGTATGGACGAAGAGGGAGCAAGTCTACTGATTAATTCCTGTGAACAGATTTTTGCGGAGAAACTGAGGTCGTTATTACGCTTTGGTCCCCTTTCAACAAGATACAAAGATATATTTGATTTTTGTTATTTAAAAGACCATGTAAACATGTTAAGACTTTCAGAATGTATAAAGACCTATATTATTGATGAACCATCCATGAGAGAAAAGGATATGAAGGGGATACGGAAGAGAGTATCTGCTACATTTTCAAATCGGCGGTTTAGAAATAATTTAGAGCATGCCGGAGATAGAAACTGGTTACAAATTGATGTGGAAGCTGCATTTAAGATGATTCAGGATTTTTTGGAGACTGTTAGTTTGTAAAAAGGCATACATTTTCATGCATAATTTCCTGCAAACTGTCAATACTTGGAATACCTTGATTGACAGGAGGACACTATGCGGATAAAAAACCAGAAAAACAAATGGAGGCGTGCACTGGCTTTGCTGGCGGCTACGACGGCCTGTTCCCTGTTGTTCCCGCAGATGCTTTTTGGCGATTGTATCAGAGCGGTTGTGTCGGAAAAACAGGAAAATTGTCTGACGGAAGAAGAGTATGTCAGTCTTTTTCGATTAGATGAAAGCAAATACAAAATTGAGTGGAAATTCCTGCAAAATGATTGACGAATCCTGTGCGTAATGGTAAATTTAATATATATCATTACTGTCATGGGAAAAGCAATCTGACCCCATGATAGCGGCAAAGGGGTGATTTGAATGGCAGAAGCGAATATGAGTGTGGTAAGAAGAATGGTGCAGGACAGCAAGTATCTGGTTGTCATTACGGGGAGCGGCCTGCAGCGGGAATGCGACGGACACCAAAGCCTCAGGGATCAGGAGCGTGCGTACAATATTGAGGCGGAATATGGTTATTCTCCGGAAGAGATGTTCAGCAGCGCGTTTTACAATACCCGCACAGAGCCTTTCTACAATTTCTACAAAAAGGAGATCCTTTCGCAGGACCTGAAGCCGGGACCGGCTTATAAGGCGCTTGCGAAGCTGGAGCGAAAAGGAATTTTAAAGACGATCATCACAAGAGAAATTTACGGACTGAGCCGTGAGGCGGGCTGCAAAAATGTACTGGAGCTGCAAGGAAATGTGGGAAATAATCATTGTCCGCGCTGCGGCAGAACCTACTCGAAGCAATATCTGAAGGATGCCAAAAAGGTGCCGCTCTGCGAGGACTGTATGCTTCCGATCCGTCCGGGCATCCGCCTTTTTGGGGAAATGGTGGATAACAGCCAGATGACAAAGATGGCAAATGAAATTTCAAGAGCGGACGTGCTGCTGGTGCTTGGCGCACGTCTCGATCCGGAATTTTGCGATCACAATCTTTCTTATTATAAGGGCAATAAGGTTATTCTCCTGACGAACCGGGAAACCTACGGCGATGCAAATGCGGATTACGTGATTCACGGCAGCTTAAATGAGCTGGTACCGCAGCTTTTGTGAGAGGAAACAGGCGATACGCGGATTATACATAAGGTATTCTTTGATTTAGCAGGAATGCACCGGCAGCAGGCTGGTGCATTCCTTATAATGAGTGATGTTTAATTCGCATATTGTAATCGGCGGCAATCAGAGCGGCTTCATGTACTGAATCGCCTGGTCCCCCATATTGAACAGTAAATCGAGAATGGAGACATTGTGCTCAAATTCTCCGAAAAGCTGCGGATATTCCGGATAGTCGCTGTAATCCATCCAGGTCAGCTTAATTCCCGCGTCCCTAAAGCAATCTTCTGCAATGTAATCCTGCGCCGCCGGACCGGAGAGATATTCCGTGCCGCCGCTGTCCCTTACCAGACCGACCAGACGCTCCGTCTTGCCGTCCACGAGCTGATAATCGGACGACCAGGTGATTTTTGTGGCAATGCCGAGCATTCGGCAGATTTCCGTCAGAAACAGGTAGTTGATACGGCTTAAATATTCTTCATTGCGGCACTTTTCATAGATTTCCTGAATCTGCGGTCCATATTCCTTAAAGGCGGGAGCGTGTGCATAATTCAGCGTGATGGCGTGCCAGTGCTTGTCTATCCAGTCGTGACCGGAAACCTTTGTCTCGTTGATTTTCTGATAAAAATTTCCTTTGCTTTCCACCGGGATCGTGAGCCACTGCAGTCCGTTCGCTGTTTTGATCTTGTTGCGGTTGCGCCAGTCGCGGCGCGTGTACTGCATATCATCGTATAAAATAAATTCGTCCACCATGCGGATCATATCGAAATAACCCTTCCATGGAATATAATTTGACTGTAAAATAGCAACCTTCTTCACGAAAAAGACCTCCCTGAACCAAATAATCATGGAATGCTGCCTGTGCAGATCCGGTTAAAATTCGCATCGCGAATGGGATCTGCTCACGGCGTGAACAATGAGCATTATACCACAAAATCCCTATGCCGTACAATAGAAAGAGATTGAGATTTTAAGAGGGCAATGCTATAATTGTAGCTATCCGGTCATGCAAACCGCGGAACTCGTTCTGTGAAGGCAGACCGCTGCCGTCGGAAAGTGGAAGGTGACGAAAGCGGGAACAGGGGAAGCGGCGGCAGTGAAGCCGGATACAGGTTTATTAAGGGTGACATACGATGAAAAAAATTATGATTTTAGGGGCATCCTACTCGCTGATTCCGCTGATTCATGCGGCGCAGCGGCTTGGATGCTATACGATAGCGGCGAGCATTCCCGGGAATTATCCGGGCTTTACGGCTGCCGATGAGAGCTGTTACTGCGATATCACAAAGCCGGAAGAGGTGCTGCAGGCGGCAGAGCGGCTACAGGTGGATGGAATCGCTACCTGCTGTATGGATGTGGGGCTGCGCAGCCTTGGCTATGCGGCAACAAAGCTTGGTCTGCCGGGACCGTCCTGGGAGACGGTGCAGAAATGTACCGACAAATATAAAATGAAGCAGGCATTTATGCAGGCGGGCGTGCAGACGGCGGCGTTCTTTCAGATACATAATGAGGACGAGCTTAAGGATGCCTGCGACCGTCTTTCGTTTCCGGTGATCATCAAGGCGGTGGATCTGATGGGAAGCCGCGGAATTTTCCGCTGTGATACCAGGGAGGAAGTGTTTGCGCGCTATCCGCAGACGATGGCGGCTACCGAAAAGGATTACTGCATTCTGGAGGAATTTCTGATCGGCACCATGTTCGGCGTGGAGGCGATGATACAGCATGGAAAGCTTGCCTATTTCCTGCCGCTTGGGAATGTCCTGCATCAGGCGAATCCGCCGTTTCCGATCGGACATTACGTGCCGTGGACGGAAGGTCAGCCGTTTGAAGAAAAAATCCGGACGCAGATCGAGCGCGCGGTGCGTGCGCTTGGGGCGGACAACTGCCCGATGGATTTTGATATGATGCTGCGAGATGGGGAAATATATGTGATTGAGGCGACGGCGCGCGCGGGCGCCACCTGCATTGCCGAGCAGGTCGGCATTCACTTCGGGCTGGATTATTACGAGGCGATTGCACGGCTCTGCATCGGAGAGCCGGTGGCAGAGCTTTTTCAGAAGGAAAAAAGCGCGCGCGTTCCCAGCGAGGTGCGTCTTTTAGAGGCATCGAAGCAGGGCATTGTGCAGGAGATCATTCCCGGCACAAAGGTCGGAGGCAATCTGGTGGATCTGTCGTTCAACATATCGGCGGGCGATACGGTTCGGCGGATGGAGAACGGCAGGGACCGCATTGGGCAGGTGATCGTAAAGGGGAATACTCCGCAGACTTGCCGAAAATTTCTCGGCGAGGTGCTGGAAAGGATACAGGTAAAGGTGAGCGATGAGTAAGGACACAAAGAAAAAAACATCACTGTGGATTTATGTGATTTTGCATATCAGCCTGATGTTCAGCTCTATCAGCGGTCTGCTTTCCAAAAAGGCAGCCTATGCAGACTTTTTTTCGCCGGAGTGGTTCGCTTTTTATTTTGGGATGCTGCTGATCATGTTTCTCTATGCGATCGTATGGCAGCAAATTTTGCGGTATCTGCCGCTCTCGGTGGCTTATGCAAACAAGCCGGTCGGATTGGCGTGGGGCATGATCTGGGGCGCGCTTTTCTTTCAGGAGGAGATTACCTGGAACATGATTCTTGGCTCGTTGGTGATCTTTATTGGAATTTATTTGGTGGTGACGGCAGATGGATAACAGTGTATGGATGCATGTGGGGATCATGGTCTGCTCGGTATTTGTGGCGTCTGTGTCGCAGATTTTGCTGAAAATATCGGCAAATAAGACCTACCCGTCAAAAATAAAAGAATATCTGAACGGCTACGTCATTACCGGCTATGCGCTGCTTTTTTTGTCGACGATTCTGACGATGCTGGCGCTGAAAAAAATGCCGCTGTCGTGGCAGACGGTCATTGAATCCAGCGGATATTTTTTCGTGTTCGTAATGGGACATTTTATATTGAAGGAAAAAATCTCCAGGCGGAAAATCCTCGGGCTTCTGGTGATCTTCGCCGGGATTATTATATTTTTACTATGAGAAAAGAAGGCGTTGAGCCACATAAAGGTTTATTGTGATAAGAAGGAGGAAAAACGATGCTCCTGTCGATTGTAATTCCGTGCTATAATTCGGCGCATACCATCGGGAAGGTGGTGGAGACGAGCATGGAAGTGATTGAAAAAATAGAAGGTCTGGAGTGTGAATTTGTGCTTGTGAATGATTTCTCACGCGATGAAACCTGCCGGGCAATCTGGGAACTTGCAAAAAAATATCCGAATGTAAAGGGCATTTCGCTTGCGAAAAACTTCGGTCAGCACAACGCGATTATGGCGGGGCTTCACGCTGCCGAGGGCGATTACGTCATGGGGATGGACGATGATATGCAGACGCATCCGTCGCAGATCCCGGCGTTCATTGAGAAAATGAATGAAGGCTATGATCTGGTGTTCGGCATCTTTAAGAAGCGCAAGTTCGGCTTTATGAAGAACCTCACAAGCCGGATCGCCTCCTTTATTATGTGGCATATGGTGGAGCGCCCGAAGGGGCTGGAGGCGAGCAATTACTGGTGCTGCCGCAAATATGTGCGCGACGAGCTGATTCAGTATGACGGCTACAATCTGTACCTCCAGATCCTCTTTTACCGCACGACCGGAAATATCGCCAATATTGAGATCGAGCATTTTGCGCGGGAGGAAGGGCAGTCAAACTACAATTTCCGCAAGTCTTTTAAGCTGTTCATGTCATTTATGAACTACACCGTTATCCCGCTGCGGATCGCCACAATTACTGGTACGCTCTTTTCGCTTGCGGGCTTCATCGGAGCGATCGTCGTGTTTGTGCGCAAGATTCTTGATCCGACCATCACGGTCGGCTGGTCGTCGACGATGTGCGTCATGATGATCCTGTTTGGATTTGCGTTCCTGATGCTGGGGATCATCGGGGAGTATATCGGAAAGCTGATACTGAATATCAATAAAACGCCGCAGTATGTGGTGCGGGAAACGATTAATGTGGAAAAAGAAAAACCTACCGAACAGGACCGCTGCCGGGCAGATGAAGTATAAACTGCCCGGCGGCAGTTTTTTTATATATTTTTTTGCAAGGTTTTCCGGAATCCGGTGTATAAGTATATGAGAGTGCAAAGGAAGCTGCGGCGGAAGGGAGGAAACGGATGGACGAGGATATTCTGGAGCTGCTTCTCCGAAAAGACCAGCAGGGCGTCGAGCTGATCGCGTAGCGCTATGAGAAGCTGATCCGCTATATTGCCGTGACGATCCTGCGCAGCAGGGAGACGGTTGTGGAGGAGTGTATTAACGATGTTTACTTAAAGCTCTGGAACCATGCGGCGAATTATGATTATCAGAAGGCTTCATTCAAAACGTACCTGAAGGCGGTCACGCGCAACACGGCGCTGAATCATCTGCGAAAGCTGCGCAGGCTGGAGGAGCTGGAAGGAATGGATGAGTCGGATACTCTGCAGTCTGAGTACATAGATTACAGCCAGGGACCGGAGCAGAAAATAATTATGCGCGAGGAAGTGGACGCGCTGCGCCGGGTTCTTGCGGGAATGAAGCAGAAGGATAAGGAAATGGTGCTGCGCCGTTTCTACTATCTTCAGAGCACCCGGCAGATCGCCCAGGCGATGGGGATGTCGGAGAATGCGGTGGACAGCAGACTGTCCAGATTAAAGAAAAAAATCCGGAAGCGTTATGAAAAGGAGGTGGCGGGATGAGCTTGTGGAGTCAGGCACGTCTGATAGATATTATGAGCCAGATAGATATGGAGCTTGCGGCGGAGGAAATCCCGGAGGGGGATCTTGAAAAGGTGGAATTTCCAGCGGAACACAAAAATAGCTGGAATAAACGGAAAACAGTGATCGTATCCGGGGTTGCCGCTTCCGTTGCACTGACCGCAGTGGCAGTGTTTGTATGCAGAAAGCATGATTTATTCAGGCACGCGGCATAAAAAAGCGTGCAGATAAGGAGAGGAAAATGTTAGAAAAATTAATTTCAATCGTAGCAGAGCAGTTAAATGTGGAGGAAGAAGAGGTAAGACCTGAAACGGATTTTCGAAAAGACCTCGGAGCGGATTCTCTGGACCTTTTTGAACTGGTGTCCGCGCTTGAGGAAGAATACGACGTGGAGATACCGTCTGAGGAGCTGGAAAAGCTGAACACGGTACAGGCAGTTGTGGATTATCTGGAGGAAAAGGGGAGCTGGAAATGAGAAAGACGGCAATCACGGAATTGCTTGGTATACAGTATCCAATTCTCCAGGGCGGCATGGCATGGGTAGCGGAAAGCACCCTTGCGGCCGCCGTTTCTAATGCAGAGGGTCTTGGGATTCTTGCGGCGGCGAATGCGCCGTATGAATATGTGAAGGAGCAGATTAAGAAGGTAAAGGAGCAGACGGATAAACCGTTCGGGTTAAATATTATGCTGCTCAGCCCCTATGCGGAAGATATTGCGCATCTTGCTGTACAGGAGCGGGTTCCGGTGGTGACTACAGGAGCGGGTAATCCGGGACCGTACATGGCGATATGGAAGGATGCGGGCATTCGCGTGATCCCGGTAGTTGCATCGGTGGCGATGGCGAAGATGATGCAGCGCAGCGGTGCGGACGCCGTGATCGCGGAGGGCTGCGAGTCTGGCGGTCATGTCGGCGAGACGACTACTATGGCGCTGGTGCCGCAGGTGGCGGATGCTGTGGAGATTCCGGTGATCGCAGCGGGCGGGATCGGCGACGGACGCGGCTTTGCGGCGGCGATGATGCTTGGCGCGCAGGGCGTCCAGATGGGCACGCGCTTTCTGGCTGCAAAGGAATGTGTGATACATCAGAATTATAAGGATCGCGTTCTGCGGGCGAAGGATATCGACACCGTTGTGACGGGACGCAGTACCGGGCATCCGGTGCGCACGCTTCGCAATAAGATGACACGGGAATATCTCCGGATGGAGAAGGAGGGCTGCAGCTTTGATGAGCTGGAGGCGCTGACGATCGGCGGACTGCGCCGGGCGGTGCTGGAGGGCGACGCCGATCAGGGCTCCATGATGTCCGGTCAGATTGCCGGGCTGGTGAAAAAGGAACAGACCTGCCGGGAAATCCTTGAGGAGGTCATGGCGCAGGCGGAGGAGCTGCTGCATGGGTAAAGATGCACGGGTTTTTGGTACCCGGAAACAGTGGAAGCTACAGGCAAAGGAGAAATAATGGCGAAGACAGCATTTTTATTTCCGGGCCAGGGAGCGCAGTATGTGGGAATGGCGCGGGAGTTTTATGAGGAATATGAGGAGAGCCGCCGGGTGTTTGCGCTGGCGTCCCAGGCGGCAGGCTTTTCGCTGGAGCAGCTCTGCTTCACGGAAAACGACAGAATTAACGAGACACCGTTCACGCAGCCGGCGCTTTTGACAGCGTGCTGCGCAATATTGGGCGCGGCGGAAAAGGAAGGAATCCGCGCGGATGCCGCGGCGGGATTGAGCCTTGGCGAATACTGTGCTCTGACGGCTGCCGGCAGCTTTTCTTTCACGGACGCTGTGAAAATTGTATGCAAACGCGGCGTTTATATGCACACCGCAGTGCCGGAGGGAGAAGGCTGCATGTGCGCAGTGCTTTCCAGAAAACCGCTGCCGATCGAAGAAATCTGCGCGGAAACGGCGGGCATAGTCAGCCTGGCAAACGATAACTGTCCTGGACAGCAGGTCATTACCGGCGAAAAAGAGGCTGTCCGGGAAGCGGCAGAGCGGCTGCTGGCAGCGGGTGCGGCGCGCACGGTGATGTTAAAGGTCAGCGGACCGTTCCACTCGCCGATGCTCAAAGGCGCCGGAGAGAAGCTGGAGTCATTTCTGGAGACGGTCGATATCCGCAGACCGGAGCTGCTTTTTGTATCCAATGTGACGGCAAAGGCGGAGAATGACCCGCGGGCGCTAAGAAAGCTGCTGGGGCGGCAGGTGTTTTCGCCCGTACTCTGGCAGCAGAGTATGCGCTGTCTGATCGGGGAGGGCGTTGACACGTTCATTGAGATCGGACCGGGAAAGACGCTCAGCAATTTTATGAAAAAAATCGACGGCTCTGTGAAAATGTATCATATTGAAAAGCCGGAGGATCTGCGCGCTGTGCTGGCGCAGACGAAATGAGCGGAAGGAAGCAGGAGAAGGCTGTGCAGATGCAGCCGGGATAAAAAGTGAAAAACCAGGAGGAAGCTATGCTGAAAGGAAAAATTGCACTGGTGACAGGCGGCGGGCGCGGAATCGGCAGAGAGACGGCGCTCACGCTTGCAGGATATGGCGCGGATGTGGCGGTAAACTACAGCGGCTCGCGCGATGCAGCGCAGGAAACGGCTGCGGAGATAGAAGCGATGGGAAGGCGCGCTCTGGCGATCCGGGCGGATGTCACAAAGGAGGAAGAATGCGCCGCAATGTTCCATGAGATAGCAGAGAAGCTTGGAAGAATTGATATTCTGGTAAACAATGCCGGGATTACCAGAGATGGACTGGCGGTGCGCATGAGCGCGGAGGCATTTGACGCCGAATCCCTTGAGCATGCTCAGAAGCGCGGCGCGAAGATTTATGCGGAAATCGGCGGATACGGCGCTACCTGCGATGCGTTTCATATGACCTCGCCGGAGGAAAACGGGGAGGGTGCGGCGCGCGCGATGCAGCTTGCTATGCAGGAGGCAGGGCTGACGCCCGGGGAGGTGCAGTACATCAACGCACACGGAACAGGAACGCATCACAATGATTTATATGAGACACGCGCGATTAAAAAAGCGTTCGGGAAGGATGCATATGCGCTGAATGTCAATTCCACGAAATCCATGACCGGGCATATGCTCGGGGCGGCAGGAGCGGCGGAGTTTATTGTCTGCGTGAAGAGCGTGATGGAAAACTACATCCATGCCACGGCTGGTTTCCGGGAAGCGGAGGCAGAGATGGATCTGAATTATACGAAGGAACCGGTGGAACGCGAGGTGACAGCCGCTATCAGCAATTCACTTGGCTTCGGCGGTCACAACGGCAGTCTGCTGGTGAAGAAGTATACAGAATGATGCCAGACAGGACGGCAGGCTGGCACGGCACAGGAGCAGCCTTTTGATATAGAAATTTGCGGGGTGAAGGATATGGAATTAACTTTAAATGAGATATTTCATGTGATCGATAAGGTGCAGCAGGCGGGGCTTGCCTCGTTTTCGTACCGGGATGCGGACACAAAGTTACATATTAAAATGCAAAATACGACAGACAGAGCGGGTGCGGCAGGCATCAAAGGTATGGACGGAGATGCGGTAGGCGCCAAAGGTGCGGACAGCGATGCAACGGACAAAGCAGGTACGGACAACAATGCGACAGGTGCCAAAGGTACGGACAGCAATGCGGCAGATAAAGTAGGTGTGGACCGCGCGGAGAATATGGTATACATCGAGTCCCCGATGGTGGGAACCTTCTATGCCGCTCCGTCAGCAGATAAAGCGCCGTTTGTTTCCGTTGGTGATACCGTCAGAAAAGGGCAGGTTGTTGCAATCATAGAAGCGATGAAGCTGATGAATGAGGTGGAAGCGGAGCGTGGGGGCATCGTAGAGGAAATTCTCGCCAGGAACGAGCAGCTCGTGGAGTTTGGACAGCCGCTTTTCCGTTTGCGCGCTGCGGACGGGGAGAGTAAATAGCGTGTGGTCTGCACGGATGAGGAGAGTAATATGTTAAATGTAAATCAGATTATGGAGATTTTACCGCACCGGTCGCCGTTTCTGCTGGTGGACCGCATTGACGAACTGGAGCCGGGAAAGCGGGCGGTCGGCTGCAAGGCGGTAACATATAATGAACCGTTTTTTGCCGGACATTTTCCACAGGAACCGGTGATGCCTGGCGTTTTAATATGTGAAGCGCTGGCGCAGGTCGGGGCTGTCGCGCTGCTGTCCTGCGAGGAGCACCGCGGAAAGCTGGCGCTCTTTGGAGGAATCCGGAACGCGCGTTTCCGCCGGAAGGTGATTCCGGGAGATGTGCTGCGTCTGGAGACAGAGCTGATAAAGCTGCGCGGTATGATCGGCGTGGCGAAGGCGACGGCGTATGTGGATGGCAAGGTCTGCACGGAGGCGGAGCTGACCTTTGTGATCCAGCAGGACAGCGAAAAGTAAGGGAAAAGCATATGTATCAGAAAATTTTAGTTGCAAACAGAGGTGAAATCGCTGTGCGCATTATACGTGCGTGCAGAGAAATGGGAATCTGCACCGTGGCAGTCTGCTCAGAGGCGGACAGGGAGGCGCTGCATGCGCAGCTTGCGGACGAGTGCATCTGCATCGGCGGGGCAAGACCGGCGGACAGCTATTTAAATATGGAAAGTATTTTAAGCGCCGCGGTTGCATCCGGCGCGGAGGCTGTGCATCCGGGATTTGGGTTTCTGTCAGAAAATACCCGATTTGCCGGAATGTGCGCGCGCTGTGGAATTGCTTTTATCGGTCCGTCGCCGGAATGCATTGCACGCATGGGCGATAAAGCGGAGGCGCGCAGAATGATGATGCAGGCGGGTATTCCGGTGATTCCGGGAACGGAAGCTGCAGTGACGGATGTCGGGGACGCCCGCCGTTTTGCAGATGGGATCGGCTATCCGGTGATCGTCAAGGCGTCCGCCGGAGGCGGCGGAAAAGGAATGCGCGTGGTGGAAAAACCGGAGCAGTTTGAGGAAGCCTTTCGGGTTGCGCAGCGGGAGACGGAACTGGCTTTCGGCGATAATCATATGTATATTGAAAAGTATCTTCACCCGGTACGTCACATAGAGTTTCAGATACTTGCCGACCGGGAGGGTAACACCATTCATCTTGGGGAGCGCGACTGCTCCATTCAGCGAAGGCATCAGAAGCTTATAGAGGAAACCCCGGCAATGCTTTTATCAGAAGAGCTGCGGACCAGGACGGGGAAGGCTGCCGTTGCCGCTGCAAAAGCTGCCGGGTATTACAGTGCGGGAACGGTGGAATTTCTTGTAGATGCCGAAAATCACTTTTATTTTATGGAAATGAATACGCGTATCCAGGTAGAGCATCCTGTCACAGAGATGGTAACAGGGACAGATCTGATCAAAGAAATGATCCGCATTTCGGCGGGCGAAAAGCTCTCTTATTGTCAGAGTGATATCTGCGCGCGCGGACATGCGATCGAGTGCCGCATCACGGCGGAGGATCCGAAGCGCGGGTTTCTTCCATGTACAGGAACAGTCACGGAGCTGCATATTCCGGGCGGAAATGGAGTCCGCGTGGATACGATGCTGTATCGGGGCTGCGAGATATTGCCCTATTACGATTCGATGCTTGCAAAGGTGATCGTCCGCGGCAGAGACCGGGCGGAGGCGATCAGCAGAATGCGAAGCGCGCTTGGCGAGCTTGTGATCGAGGGCGTGACGACAAACCTGGATTTTCAATATGAGCTGATTGGAAGCGCGGAGTTTGCCGCCGGGGATGCGGAAGCGATTAATGCGCGGCTGAGGTGACAGGAGGACAGAGATTGCGATGCTGAGAGAACGTTTTAAAAGGAAGACAGACGAGATATCCCAATCAGAGATAACGAAAATGCAGTCGGTCAGGAAAGGGCAGGTGCCGGACGGGATGTTCCGCAAATGCAGCGGCTGCCGGAGGATCCTTTATGAGGAAGATGTGCAGAAAAACTGGTATTGCTGCCCGGAATGTGGAAAACATTTCCGGATAGAACCGTCCGTGAGGATAAGTCTTACGGCGGACGCCGGGAGCTTCCGGGAGTGGGACGCAGAGCTTGTTGGAAATGATCCGCTTGCGTTCGACGGATATGAGGAAAAGCTGCAGCAGCTTCGGGAAAGCACGGGCATCAAAGAGGCTGTGTTGACAGGAGAGGCACTGATCGGCGGTATCCGCACAGCAATTGGAGTGATGTCGGCGGATTTTCTGATGGGAAGCATGGGGACGGCGGTCGGGGAAAAAATCACGCGCATGATCGAGCGCGCGACGAAGGAACGGTTGCCGGTAGTTCTCTTCTGCTGCTCCGGCGGGGCGCGTATGCAGGAGGGGATTTTTTCGCTGATGCAGATGGCGAAAACATCGCAGGCCCTGAAAAAGCATGATGAGGCGGGACTTTTGTATGTTCCGGTACTGACAGATCCGACGACCGGAGGCGTGACGGCAAGCTTTGCGATGTTGGGAGATGTGATCCTTGCAGAGCCGGAGGCACTGATCGGTTTTGCCGGATCGCGCGTGATACGTCAGACGATCGGGCAGAAGCTGCCGGCGGGCTTCCAGAGCGCGGAGTTTTTGCAGAAACACGGATTTGTGGATCGGGTAGCAGGGCGTGAGCAGATGCGGAAAACGCTCGCGGTGCTGCTGCGGAGCACGGAGCGTCGGCAGGACATCTCCGGCGGGAAGGAGGCTGCTGCAAAGACGGGAGCTTCCGGGTGCGTTGTATCTGACGGAGAAGGAGCAGCTGTGCGAGACGCGTCAGATGGAGAATGCGGAGAAGAAGCTGCTGTGCGCGGTACGTCAGGTGGAGAATGCGGAGAAGGAACCTTCATGTACGCTGCGACAGACGGAGAAGGACTCTTCGGGCGCGGCGCGTCTGAGAATGACTGCGATGCATGGGAGCGCGTGCAGCGGGCGCGCAGTGCGGATCGACCACATACCAGAGAATATATTGCGAAGGTTTTCGACGGTTTTATGGAACTTCACGGTGACCGTGTATTTGGAGACGACCGCGCGGTTATTGGAGGTATTGCTTCGATAGAGGGGCAGTACGTTACCGTGATCGGTCAGCAGAAAGGGCGCGGGGCAAAGGAAAACAAGCGTCGGAATTTTGGAATGCCGAATCCGGAGGGCTACCGCAAGGCGCTCCGTCTGGCAAAGCAGGCGGAGAAGTTTGGCAGACCGGTGATCTTTCTGGTGGATACGCCGGGCGCGTTCTGCGGCATAGAGGCGGAGGAGCGCGGGCAGGGTGAGGCGATCGCGCGTAATCTCTGTGAGTTATCTGATCTGCGTGTGCCGGTGCTTTCTATTATAACAGGGGAGGGCGGCTCCGGCGGGGCGCTGGCGTTTGCCGTGGCAAACGAGGTATGGATGCTGGAAAACGCCGTATACTCTGTTTTGTCGCCGGAGGGATTTGCGGCGATCCTATGGAAGGACGGGAAGCGCGCCCGGGAAGCGGCGGCAGTCATGAAAATGACGGCGGCGGAGCTTGCCGGAGCAGGTATTATAGAGAAAGTGATTCCCGAACCGGTTCCGGCGGACAAGGACGACATGGAAGCGTTGGCGGCTGACCTGCGCAGGGAGATTCTGAGGTTCTTAAAGAGGTACCGAGAGACGTCCGGGGAAGAAATCGCGCGGGCGCGCTATCAGCGGTTCCGCAGGATGTGAGGAAAGAACTTTTCGACAGCTTTCGCTGCCCTGTCATGCGGCGGGGCATGTTTTAGAAAGGGCTGTTATCCCCCTAAATTCCATGAAAAACCGCATTACTCGAAGTGCTTTAAGCACACAAATGGATGAAGCTTTACATAAAATTCCTGCAGGTTCATGTACCGGTAAAATCGGCGCCTGCAGGCTTTTTTTGTCGAGCGGAAATGCTTTTCAAAACTGGATTTGTGCTTTATACTCTGCAAGTGACGGCGGACATGCAGTTACCCGGGGATGATGCGTGGGACGACCGTCAGAAACCAAATTTCATAAAAATTAAAAAGGGGGATCACTATGATACGCACAATCATAGAAACAGGCACATTACTTTACGCGATGGCGGCAGTCGGGATGCTGGGGATACTTTGTCAGCTCATTATTAGCAGGCGCTATAAGCTGCTGATACGGGAGGCGTCGGACACACAACTGGAAAAGCGGGATTTTATGAAACAATTGCGGTACAAATTCCGGATGGACAAAAAGCGGAGCAATGAAAATGTAAACATTCCTGTCTTTGTACGGCGGAGCATGTGCGATTACCGTTTCATGCGCATGACCTTCCATCAATGGAAGCGGCTGGCCGGCGGGCTTTATATCATTAGCATGGCGGCAGCCGCGGCGGGGCTTATTTATTGTTTCCGGACGGGATTATCCGATACATATATACAGAACGTCCTGTGGACAGCAGGCGGCGTAACGGCGGCGACCGTGGCATTTGGCTTGTGGACAGACCTTCCGTATAAGGCGTCCTACCTGCAGATGGAGCTGGAAGATTATTTCTTCCACAGCGGAGCGGCGGTCGAGTACCAGGAGGCGGAAGCAGAGGTGGCGGCTGCAACTGCTGTAGCGCCTGTTAAAGCAAAAGTGCCGTCTGTGATCGGCATCCGCAAAAAGAAGGGAGAACAGGTGGAGACGAAGGCGCAGCGGGAAAAACGGGAGCTGAAAACGAATCTGGCAAAATTAAAGGATGGTGCGCGGGAAACGGCAGTCTCGGACAGCGACCGGGAACGGAACAGGGAGCTCCTGCGGCAGATGGATTCCAAAGAGCAGGAGCGGATCATACGGGATGTGCTGGCGGAATTTCTTGCCTGAAAGTATGCTGCTTGTTTCAAAACAGCCGGTGTGCAAGTAAACTTGCACCGTCTGTTTGAAAAAGCAGCGCACGGCTTTATGGGTATGCACTTTACATTTCTTGTACAGTCTGATAAAATAAACGTATTGAAGGGCAAAGCCCAAATGAGGAAAAGGAGCGAATAACAATGGGAAACAGAGTAACGTTCGATTATTCAAAAGCAGGGAAGTTTATCAGCGATGCTGAGATGACATGTATGGAAAAAACAGTTGCGCTTGCGAAGGAGACACTGGTGTCTAAGTCCGGCGCGGGCAACGATTTCCTGGGATGGGTCGACCTTCCGGTAGACTATGACAAAGAGGAATTTGCCAGAATTAAAGCGGCAGCCGAGAAAATCAAGAGCGACAGCGAGGTGCTGGTCGTTATCGGTATTGGCGGTTCTTATCTGGGTGCGAGAGCGGCGATCGAATTTTTGCGTCACAGCTTCTACAACACGGTTTCGAAGGAAATCCGCAAAACACCGGAAATTTATTTCGCGGGCAACAGCATCAGCAGCACGTATCTGAAGCATCTGATCGACGTGATCGGAGACAGAGATTTCTCTGTAAATATTATTTCAAAATCGGGAACCACCACGGAGCCGGCGATTGCTTTCCGTGTATTCAAGGAAATGCTGGAAAAGAAATATGGCAAGGCAGAGGCTGCAAAGCGTATCTATGCAACGACCGATAAAGCCAGAGGAGCGTTAAAAGGACTTGCAACAGAAGAGGGATACGAGAGCTTTGTGGTTCCGGACGATGTAGGAGGACGTTTCTCTGTTCTTACTGCAGTTGGTCTGCTTCCGATTGCGGTGAGCGGAGCGGATATTGATAAATTGATGGAGGGCGCGGCTGCAGGAAGAAAGCATGCGCTGGAGGCTGATTTTGCAGATAATGACGCGCTGAAATATGCGGCGGTACGCAACATCCTGCTCAGAAAAGGAAAATCGGTGGAAATCCTTGCAAACTATGAGCCGAGCCTGCACTATGTTTCCGAGTGGTGGAAACAGCTCTACGGCGAGAGCGAAGGAAAAGATCAGAAGGGTATCTTCCCTGCTTCCGTCGATCTGACGACCGACCTTCACTCCATGGGACAGTTCATCCAGGATGGCGCGCGCATCATGTTTGAGACGGTTCTGAATGTGGAGGAATCGCAGTGCGAGATTACGATCGGCGAGGAGCCGGTGGACCTGGACGGTCTGAATTATCTGGCGGGCAAGACCGTAGATTTTGTAAACAAGAGCGCAATGAACGGAACGATCCTTGCGCATACAGACGGCAACGTGCCGAATCTGATGGTAAACATCCCGCGGCAGGATGAATACACACTTGGCGAATTATTCTATTTCTTTGAGTTTGCCTGCGGCGTCAGCGGCTACATCCTCGGCGTAAATCCGTTCAATCAGCCGGGTGTAGAGAGCTACAAGAAGAACATGTTCGCGCTGCTTGGCAAGCCGGGATACGAAAAAGAGCGTGAAGAACTTCTGAAACGCCTGTAAGGAGCGCAGGAACATGAAAATCGTTATGCTGGAACGCAGCTCCCTTGGAGAGGATATTGATTTAACGCAGTTTGAGAATCTGGGAGAACTGGTGATGTATGACCAGTCAACCGCAGCAGACACGCCGGAAAAGGTAAAGGATGCGGATATCATTATTGTCAACAAGGTCCCGATGAACCGGGAAACGCTGGAGGGCGCTGCCAATCTGAAGATGATTGCCATTACAGCCACCGGATACAACATCATCGACAAAGCTTATACGGACAGCAGGGGAATCGCGGTAGCCAACGTGGGCGGGTATTCGACCGATTCCGTTGCACAGCATACCTTTGCGCTGGCGCTGTATCTGCTGGAACAGCTGGATTATTATGATAAGTATGTAAAGTCCGGCGAATATGTAAAATGTGATATTTTCTGTCATATGGACAGGAGAATTTCCGAGCTGGCGGGAAAGACCTGGGGCATTATCGGGCTTGGTGCGATCGGAAAGCGTGTGGCGCAGATCGCGCAGGTGTTTGGCTGCAACATCATATACTATTCTACTTCCGGGAAGAACAGGGACAGCGTCTATGAATCGGTATCCTTGGACGAGCTGCTTGCACGGGCGGATGTGGTGTCCATCCACGCGCCGCTGAACGCAGCAACGGAAAATATGATGAATATCGAACGGTTCCGCAAAATGAAGCCGGAAGCGATTCTGATTAATGTGGCGAGAGGACCAATTGTAAATGAGCGGGATCTTGTCACGGCACTGAATGAAAACCTTATTGCAGGAGCCGGGCTGGATGTTATCTCGGCGGAGCCTATGAAAGCGGGAAATCCACTTCTGGAGATACAGGACAGCACAAAGCTGATCGTAACGCCGCATATTGCATGGGCAACGCGCGAGGCAAGAAGCCGTCTGATGGATGAGGTATATTTGAATATCCAGGCATTTCTGCACGGGGAGAAGAGAAATCTGATTCCGTAGCAGGGCGCCGGGAATATTGCGTGCGCCGCACGGCAGAGAAACCTGTCGTGCGGTGTTTTTCCGTTACTGTGTATCCGAAGGGAGCTGCCGGTGACCGGTTCCGTAGGGAATTGTTACTGCTCACGTCAGCCTCAAACACTTGCTGTTTGAGGCGTGAGAATGTGATTCAAGTGTGAGCAAATCCCATTCGCGAAGCGAATTTTAAATGGATTTGCGAAGGTTACTGCGAACGGAGTGAACAGTAATAAAATATTTCGAAAGCCTGAAATTAACAATAAAGGATAGAAACGGAGACATCCGGGAAAGGAAAACGTTAAGGAGAAAATAATGAGTGTAAAGATTATATCGGACAGTACCTGCGATTTATCAAAAGAACTGATTGAAAAATATAAGATACAGATTTTGCCGCTGCATGTGATTCTGGGAGAGCGGGAATGTCTGGACGGCATTAATATCAGCCCGGATGAAATTTATCGGTGGGCGGATGAGAACCGCTCCGTGCCGGGCACGTCGGCGCCTTCCATAACGGAAACCATGCAGCTTCTGCAGAAGTGCGGCTCGGATGGCAGTGAGATAGTCTGCTTTTCCATTTCGGAAAAGATGTCCACCACCGCCAATGTGATGCGGCTTGCCGCCAAGGAACTGGATATGGAGGAGCGTGTTTTTGTGGTGGATTCAGAAAATCTGTCCACCGGAGTGGGACTGCTTGTACTGGAAGCGGCAACTATGGCGTTGGAGGGCAGAGCGGCGGTAGAAATTGTCGCGCAGATTCAGAAGCTGAGACCGTGTGTGAGGGCAAGCTTCGTTGTCGATACGTTAATCTATCTGCAGAGAGGCGGCAGGTGCGGCAGCGTTACAGCGCTGGCAGGGGGCGCTCTGAAGCTGCATCCCCGGATTGTCGTTTCCAATGGGGAGATGCAGGCGGACCGGAAATATCGCGGAAAAATGGAGAAGGTTCTGCTGAGCTATACGGACGATCTGAAGCCGCAGCTTTTAAATGCCAGAAGAAACCGGGTGTTTGTTACCCACTCCGGATGCAGCGCGGAAATTGTGGAGCTGGTCTGCCGGCATCTGAAAGAAATGGGAATATTTGAAGAAATACTTGTGACAAGAGCCGGCAGCGTCATTTCCAGCCACTGCGGACCGGGAACGCTGGGCGTGCTATTTATTGAACGCGGATAAGCATTCCCACGCTTAAGGTGCGCAGGGCATTAAGCGGTGGAATGCGAATATTTGCTTTACAGGGAATAAAGCGGGCTTCCAATCAGCACGGTTTTTCCCCTGAAGGCAAAGCCATATTTCCGGATCCGGCTCTGCGGTATCCCTCTGGCTTCCAGCACAGAGGTATATTCTTTATCCTCAATCTGCTGCAGAGCAGCTTTTACGGTGTCGGCTAACGTTTTTTCATCCTCCGGGTCCTGCACCTTGAATTCCATGATAATGCCGGCGTCCTGCGCATTCCGCGGTTCCATGAGAACATCATATCTGCCGAAGCCGCTTTCACGGTTGGAGGTAATGATGTAACGGTCTTCCAGCGTCACCATCAGTCCGAGTACAAAGCCGTGATAGAAGCGTTCCGGTTCACTTTCCTCCGAGGGGCGGTTTCCGCTGTCAAAATAGCTGAAGGTTGTTTTTGTGATGCGGTTCATGTAGGCATTCATCGCCTTCAGATCATCTGCCAGAAGCCTTTTGATAAAATCATTATAATTTGATGCGGAGGAGGCAAACCATCCTTTTACCATATTCCGGAACATGATTTTCGTTTCATAATTGGTAATTTCCAGCTCGTAGACTTGCCTCCAGCCGGAGTATGCCGTTTTTTCTGTTCTGCGGTTTTTTACCCGGAGATAGCCGCTTGCCAGAAGCAGGCTCCAGATTGCGCTTTCATCCAGATTAAGCTGATTATATACAATCTGTTCATCAATTTCTGTCCAGATGGAACCGCCATCCAGTAGCTGCTGAAAAGAGTCCTTTACCTGTTTGGTACCTTCGCGTATCAGCTTTCCTGCCAGACTGTTGCTGCTGGTATTCGCCCAATAGGGAGAAAACTGCTGTTTGTCCAGAAAATTGATAATGGACCACGGATTGTAAATGTCTGCTTTATGCCCAAATATAAAACCGTCGTACCAGTCTTTCACTTCTTCTTTTTTGTCAGAGAGACAATATTCGTCCAATGCGGAAAAAACCTCTTCCTCCGTAAAACCAAAGCAGTCTTCATACTTATCGGAAGTGGTTGTTATAATTTCCAGATTGTTCAGGTCAGAGAAGATAGACTCCCGGCTGACCCGCGTGATTCCGGTCATAATTGCGCGCTCCAGATAAGGGTTTCCCTTAAATGTGGCATTAAATAAACTGCGGGTAAAAGCCGCCAGTTTTTCACAATATCCATTTACATAAGCTTCCTGCATGGGAGTGTCATATTCGTCCAGAAGAATGATGGCTTTTTTTCGATATCTGCGATACAGATATTCGGACATTCTGCGCAGAGAAATCGTAATTGCGGCATCATCGCTGTCTGAGGAGAGCGCGTTGTAGTATGTTTTTTCCTTTTCCCCTAAGGTATCGTCTCCGGCAAGAAAAGCATACTTGTTATAGATATCTATTATGGATTCGCAGATTTTTTTCCGCGCCTGTTCATAGGACACCTCTTTAATATCGGCGAAGCTTAAAGATATCACCGGATACGTACCCTGCAGTGTCCGGCAGGCGCAATCTTTCCAGATATTTGTGTTTTCGAATAATTTGCTGCCGGCATATTCGACGGAGAAGAAATGCTCCACCATGCTCATGGTAAGTGTTTTTCCAAAACGGCGCGGGCGGGTGATTAATGTCACATCGTCCATAGATTCCCACCATTTTTTGATAAACAGCGTTTTGTCTATATAAAATACATTCCGGGTAATTATTTTTTCAAAATCCTGGATTCCGATTCCTATTGTTTTTGCCACACGGACACCTCCTTCTGCTGCATAATATCCTTATTCTGATATTATAGACTTTCTTTTCCGTCCGCACAACCCTGTAAATTCTCCGAATGTAATAAAAGGCGCACCGCCCATTGCCCTTGTGGGGATACTGTATGCTCTCCGGAGGGCGCCGCCTGATTCAGCCGCCGGTATTCCCGCGGCGTCATGCGGAAGCGCTCCTGGAAAACGCGGTTAAAGGTACGCTGGCTGGAAAAACCGGCGTTTTCATAGGCTTCTGTGATGCTCTGGTCCGTGTGACGGAGCAGATGGCATACGTAATCAAGGCGGACATCGTTGAGATAGCCGTTGAAATTGGTGTGAAATGTTTTGGAAAATACGCCGGAAAGCGCGCAGGGCTGTATCCAAGCGCTTTTGCCATTCCGGAAAGCGTGATTTCCTCTGTAAAATGTCCTGCAATATAGGCGACGGTACGATAGATCATATCGTTGCTGCCGACAGAGCTTTTTTCAGTAAAACTGAAATGCGGCATGGCTCTTGCAAGGATGATTTGTGTATAGGAATGCTGAAGTACGTCAGTCTCTTTTTCATAAGCGGTTTCGGACAGCCGGTTCAGCGCATAGGGAATATCAGGGTGAACGGCGTCGGCTTTGATAATCGGATACCGGGGACAGAACTGCTGCAGAGTGGGCTGGTAGCTTCCGCATAATGCGGGGATGCGAGAAGATAGATTGCTTTGCAGGGGCGGCTGTCTTTTTTTGTTGCCATGCATCCGAAGAGAGCTGCCGGCGGCAGGTCCTGCAGGTCCGGAAAATCCCTGGTTGCAATGAAGCGCAATCCGGGTTATTCTATAATTAAAAAACGAGAGGAACGACAAGTCTTATGGGTAAGTATATTATGGCGTTGGATGCGGGGACTACCAGCAACCGCTGCATTCTATTTAATGAAAAGGGTGAGATGTGCAGCGTTGCGCAGCGCGAGTTTACACAGTATTTTCCGAAGCCCGGATGGGTGGAGCACGATGCGGATGAAATCTGGTCCAGCCAGCTCGGAGTCGCAGTGGAGGCGATGAGCAGGATCGGCGCGGAGGCGGAGGACATCGCCGCAATCGGCATCACGAATCAGCGCGAGACGGCGATCGTGTGGGATAAAAATACCGGAGTTCCGGTGTATCACGCAATCGTCTGGCAGTGCCGTCGGACATCGGAATACTGCGATTCTCTGAAAGAAAAAGGCCTGGAGGAGAGTTTTCGCCAGAAAACAGGGCTGGTTATTGACGCCTATTTTTCCGCAACGAAGATCAAATGGATCCTGGATAATGTGGAAGGTGTCAGGGAGCGTGCAGAGAACGGCGAGCTGCTGTTCGGCACGGTGGAGACATGGCTGATCTGGAAGCTGACGAAGGGTGCGGTGCATGTGACGGATTATTCAAACGCTGCCCGCACGATGCTGTTCAATATTAACACGCTGCAGTGGGATGACGATATTTTGAGGGAGCTGGATATTCCGAAGTGTATGCTGCCGAAGCCGATGCCGTCCAGCGCGGTGTACGGCATGGCGGATCCGGTATTTCTCGGCGGGCCGATCCCGATCGCCGGGGCGGCGGGCGACCAGCAGGCAGCGCTCTTCGGGCAGACCTGTTTTACGCCCGGAGAGGCGAAAAATACCTACGGGACAGGCTGTTTCCTGCTGATGAACACCGGGGAAAAGCCGGTATTTTCCAAAAACGGTCTGGTGACGACCATCGCCTGGGGACTGGATGGCAAGGTAAATTATGCGCTGGAAGGGTCTATTTTCGTGGCAGGCGCGGCGATCCAGTGGCTGCGCGATGAGATGCGCCTGATTGATTCCGCCGAGGATTCGGAGTATATGGCAAATAAGGTGAAGGACACCAACGGCTGCTATGTGGTTCCGGCGTTTACCGGACTTGGCGCGCCCTACTGGGATCAGTATGCCAGGGGGACGATCGTCGGCATCACGCGCGGCGTCAACAAATATCACATCATCCGTGCGACACTCGATTCTCTGGCGTATCAGGTGCAGGATGTACTGGAAGCAATGAAAGCGGATTCTGGCATTGAGCTGACGTCGCTCAAGGTGGATGGCGGCGCGAGCTCCAACAATTTCCTCATGCAGACGCAGGCGGATATCACGGGGGCGCCGGTAAATCGTCCGAAATGTGTTGAGACGACGGCAATGGGCGCGGCTTACCTGGCGGGGCTTGCTGTGGGCTATTGGAAATCTAAGGAAGACGTGCTGAAAAACTGGAATATCGACTGCACCTTCGAGCCGGAAATATCCGGGGAGGAGCGCCAAAAGTGCATCAAGGGCTGGAAGAAAGCTGTGAAATATGCCTATGGATGGGCGAAGGAAGAACAGGCATGATGAAGTGGCGGGGCATTGACGGCCCCGCCTGCTTTTTGTGCATCGGGCAATACAGTTAAAGTTGATTTTGGTATGCAACCAGCGCTGCATTTCCCAGAAGCGGGCAATGGTCGACGCGCTGAAACTGATAGCCGGGGAAGGATGCTTCTTTAAGCTTCAGATAGGAGGGCGTTACCATACCGCCAGATATCTTTATAACATTGTCCAGGGGGATTACATTTTTTGCCAGCTCTACGGTATCGTAGAGAACGCCCTGCATACTTCTGAGCATGGCATACAGCATCTCCTCCCGGGTGGTGGACAGAGTAAGCCCATGCCAGGAAGCGGTTTTGGGCGTGAGACTCTGGCGGTCGCCGGTTAAATACGGAGCAAAGGAGACGCCGGAACGGTCCACCTGGGTCTTTAGTGTCTGCTCCAGATAGTGTGTGTAAAATTCTTCCCGGGGGATTTCGCGGCAAAATTGTTTGCGGTACCAGTCAAGTGCAAATCCGCCGGCAGTCGTTGCGTAAATCTGCCAGAGCCCCGGAATAGCGGCATTGCGCAGATAGTAATGAGGGTCCGGAATGGGACGGTCTGTCAGAATACTAATCATTTCGCTGCTTCCGGCAGTGTTCATCATCTGACCGGAATGCAGGTTATGGGCACCCATCTGCGCGGAGGCAACATCATTTGTACCGACAGCCACAGGAATACCCGGTTTAATGCCGAGTTTTTGCGCCATTTCGGGAAGCAGGGTTCCGTATAGCGTGCCTGGGACATGGATGTCCGGAAACCAGTCCGGATTCATGTGAAATTCAGATAAAAGCTGCGCAGACCATCCGGTCTGTGAGGTAGTTTCATATAATCCGAGCATGGAGGCGTTTACAAGATCGATCATCCAGAGCCCGGTTAATTTTTTGTGCAAAAATGTAGTGAGATGGCCGATTTTATAAACTCTGCGCAGAACCTCCGGTTCATTCTCCTGAAACCAGAGCAGGGTCATAGCAGAGCAGCCGCCGGTAAAAGGATAAATACCGGCTATTTTCAGGTAGGTATCTTTGCCGATCGCTTTTTGGATATATTCTGACTGTGCGCGGCTTCTGCGGTCAAGATGCGTAATGATATTAGGGTAAACAAGCTCGCCGTTTCTGTCCATGAATACCAGAGAGGGGGAAAAGGTATCGTAACAGATAAAGGATATCCGGGACAATGCGCACGGGTCAAGCTGTGATGCGGCTGTACAGAGGGCAGACAAAAGACGCTCCGGAGACAGTTCCACTTTTTCGCCGGGCAGCATAATATAAGGGTAAGTCTGCGTTGACTGACACTTGATGACGCCTTTTTCATCAAGAACGGATAATTTTACAGCCGATGTGCCAAAATCAATAGATAAGAATAACATAAGGTAATCTCCTCTGACGTAATGTTTTTGTGCAGACAAAACTTTCCGGAGGATGCCGGAATAGTTCGTCAGAAGAAATTATTAGATAAAATATATGTTTATGATAATCGCTGAGGGGATTGTTTGTCAATCCCCTTTTGGCAGTACATTTCCAAGGATCGCAGAAATTTTATTAGCGGTTTTATGCAGCCGCGGGACATTCAATGCAAGAAAATTATCATCCATCCGGGCAGCAAGGGTAGAAATACTGACAGCTGCCACTGCTTTATTGTCTACATCGCGTATAACATCAGCAATACAGGCAATACCGGCTTCATGCTCTTCGTTGTCGATCGCATATCCTCTCCGGCGGGTTGTCTCCAGCTCTTCAAGGAGCTGCGGATAGGTGATAATAGTAGTTGGCGTGTATTTTTTTACATCAGATTTTTCCCAGATTTCCCGCACTTCCTTCTCTGACATTGTTGCTAACAGAGCTTTGCCAAGACCGGTATAATACATATAGTTCCGGGCGCCTGTCTGGGAAGCGATCCGGATGACATTGTCAGCAGCCACTTCTTTAAACAAATACACAATAGAGGCGCCATCGGGAATGGCAAGGTGGACAGCTTCATTGCATAGTCTGCACAATTCACGCAGATAATCCACAGAGAGACTCAAAAGATCAAAATCGGGAACAGCACGGCTGCCGATACGATAGGTGCGCAGTGTCAGACGGTAGTGGCTGGTCTCCTCATCTTTTACAACATAGCCTCGATTCATCAGTGTTGCAAGCAGACGGTAAACCGTAGATTTATGGATGTCTGTCTCGGCCGTCAGCACGGCAATAGAAGTTCCCTCGGGGTGTCTGGATAATGTTTCCATGACGTCAAGTACGCGGTCCACAAGCCGCACATTTGTTGGTTCCATTTCTTAATCTCTTTCCTGTTTTTTCTTAATATTACGCAAAAACTCGTTTATTTGCAATATAAAATTACAAATTATGCAAAAAAATTATAACACAAAAATGAACAATAAAAAAGAAAAAAGGAATTTAAAATATGCAAAATAAACAAAAACCGCTTGACAAAAACTTGGAAATATAATATTGTAGTTGCAAGAAGTTTATTAGATAAAATATAGTTTTATACAGTGAAACAAGCAAAACGAGAGAATGAATGCGAAAGAGGAGAAAAATTGCGTAAGAAAATTATCGGACAAATAAAAGAAAAGAAAATTATTGCCATTGTACGGGGGGTATACGGCGATGACTGCAGGAAGCTGACAGAAGCACTGCAGGAGGGCGGCATCGGACTGATTGAATTTACGTTTGATCAGAAAACTCCCGATGACTGGAAGCGTACCTGTGAAAATATATCCATGGTATGCAGGGAGTATGGCAGTGAAATGATCTGTGGATCGGGGACTGTGCTCACGGAGGAACAGGTAAGGCTTACGAAAAATGCCGGCGGTGCATTTATTATTTCTCCGAATGTAAACCAGAGAGTGATCGGGGAGACCGTAAGACAGGGCATGGTTTCGATACCGGGTGCATTGTCACCGTCTGAGATCACAGATGCGGCGGAATATGGAGCGGATTTCGTAAAAATATTCCCGGCAGCAAGTCTGGGGGCAGCATATCTGAAAGCGATAAAGGGACCGCTGAACCATATTCCACTGTTGGCCGTTGGCGGTGTAAATGAGCTTAATGCGGCAGAATTTTTGCGCGCAGGAGCAGAAGGAGTCGGTATTGGCGGGAATCTTGTCAACCGTGAATGGATCGCGGCGGGCGAATTTGATAAGATACGCGAGGCAGCCAGAAGGACAATTCAAAATTGCAGGGGAGAGTTTACAGTATGAAAAAAGTGATTACATTCGGTGAAATTATGATGCGGCTGAATCCGGAGGGATATCTCAGGCTGCTGCAGGCTCAGAAGCTGGAGATGTCGTTTGCGGGCGGCGAGGCAAATGTGGCGGTATCTGTGGCAAACTTTGGCATGAAGGCCGCTTTTGTTACAAAGCTGCCGGACAATGTGCTTGGCAGGCGGGCAGCGATGGAGCTGCAGAAGTATGGCGTCGACACAGAAGCGATCGTATACGGCGGAGAACGTATGGGGATTTACTTTGTGGAAAAGGGAGCCTCTCAGCGTCCGTCAAAGGTTTTGTATGACAGAGGCGCCTCTGCGATCGCTCTGGCGGAACGGACGGACTTCGACTGGGAACATATTCTGGAGGGCGCCAACTGGTTCCATTTTACCGGCATTACACCGGCGCTTTCGGAGGGATGTGCAGAAATCTGTGAGGATGCGCTGCGCGTGTGCAAAGAGAAGCATATTACAGTGAGCTGCGATCTGAATTTCCGAAAAAAGCTGTGGAGTAAAGAAAAAGCCGGTGAGGTGATGGGCAGACTGATGAAGTATGTCGACGTCTGCATTGCAAATGAGGCGGACGCTGCAGATGTGTTTGGTATCTGTGCCGGGAACTCAGACATCAGCAAGGGAGAACTTGACAGGCAGGGATATGTGAGCGTGGCGCAGCAGCTTGTAGAACGCTTTGGCATAAAGTCTGTTGCTATCACTCTGCGAAAAAGTATTTCCGCCAGCATCAATCATTGGGGCGGGCTGCTTTATACCGGAGGAGAGGCATTCTTTTCGCCCGAGTATATGATACAGATCGTAGACCGGGTAGGCGGCGGAGATTCCTTTGCGGGAGCGCTGATCTATGCGTTAAACAGCGGCTATGAACCGCAGAAGGCAGTGAATTTTGCAGCGGCGGCTTCCTGCCTGAAGCACACGATGGAATATGATTTTAATCTGAGCACGCTGGAGGAGGTAAACAGCCTCATGCAGGGCAATGCCTCCGGACGTGTGCAGAGATAAAAATAACAGGAGGACAGGGATGAAGATCAAAGGCGTAGAAACATTTCATGTAAAACCAAGATGGATTTTTGTGAAGGTAACTACTGATGAAGGAATTACCGGATGGGGCGAGTGCGATCTGGAGGGAAGAAATCTGGTTACAGCGGCTGCCGTGGATTCTCTGAAGGATATGATTATCGGAGAAGACCCGCGTAATATTGAATATCTGTATAAGCTGATGTATGCAGGTGGTTTTTACAGGGGCGGCGCCGCCGTATTCAGCGCTATCAGCGGAATCGAGCAGGCACTCTGGGATATCAAAGGAAAATGGCTGAATGTTCCGGTGTGGCAGCTGCTCGGAGGAAAATCCAGAGATCGCATCCGCATGTATGCGCATATTTTTGGCAATGTTGATTATGCCGAAATGGAAGAACGGGAGTGTCGTGACCTGTTGGTCGAACATGCGAAAAAGAAAGTGGCAAAGGGTTTTAAATCCCTGAAAACACCGTTTATCTGCCCATACCGGCATATTGAAACTTCGGCGATGGTGACACGCTTTGTGGAGCGGATAGCAGAAATCCGGGCAGCGATCGGGGATGATATCGACCTGGCTGTCGACTTTCACGGACGGGTTTCACCGGCAATGGCACCGTGGCTTTGCAGAGAGCTGGAGCCGTTTGGTCTGATGTTTGTGGAGGAACCGGTGCTTCCGGAAAATGTGGATGTGATGGCAAGGGTGGCGAGGATGACTACCATACCGATCGCTACGGGAGAACGGAAATTTACTACATATGAATTCCGCGAGGTGCTGGAGAAGCAGGCGGCAACTGTGCTGCAGCCGGATCTGTGTCATGCAGGCGGCATATCGCAGGTTATGAAAATTGCTGCGATGGGAGAGACCTACTATTGCTCTATGGCGCCGCATAACCCGCTTGGTCCGCTTGCGCTTGCAGCCTGCCTGCAGGTGGATACGGTGATCCCAAACTTTACGGCGCAGGAGCATCCGTCATTTGAGGACGGATGGGATCTGGGCGGTCCGTATCTGAAGAAACCGTTTGAGATCAGGGATGGTTATATTGACATTCCGCAGGGCGCGGGCATGGGCATTGAGATAGATGAGACTGCGTTAAAGGAATATGCATATGACGGGCGCTGGGAGACACCACGCGTATCATTTGCAGATGACCATTCCTTCGGAGAGTGGTAGAAAAAGGAGGAATCCGGCTGGTGACACGAAACAAAAATAAATTCAACATTACACCGTATCTTTTTATATTTCCGACATTTGTTCTGCTGGCAGCACTTGTCGTATACCCGATCTGCTATGCGCTGTATTTAAGCGTCATGCAGACAAATCTTACGACTAAGTGGGAATTTGTAGGGCTGGAAAATTACCTGTCGCTTTTCAAAGACGGAAGTATGGTAAAGAGCCTCCTGACGACCTTCAAATTTACGATAGTGGTTGTTTTGGGACATCTGATCCTGGGAACGATCCTTGCGCTTGCTATGAATAAAAAACGTCCGGGCGTCAATATATTCCGCACGATCCTGATCATCCCATGGCTTTTGCCGGATGTGGTCGTTGCTTTGCTGTTTAAGTGGATTTTTAATGCAAATTACGGTGTGTTTAACAATATATTGATCCGCCTCGGAATTCTGGAGAAAAATCAGGCATGGCTGAGTACTGGTTTTGCATTTACCATTCTCGCTGCCGTGTGTATCTGGAAGGGATACGCGCTGATCATGGTAAATATGATGGCGGGTTTTCAGAGCGTACCGGAGGATGTGTATGAAGCGGCAAAGCTGGATGGAGCAAATCCCGTACAGACATTTTTCCGCATTACGGTTCCGATGATCAAACCGGTTATCTCAACCGCAGTGATCCTGGATACGGTATGGTGGTTCAAACATTATACCATCATTAAGCTGCTGACAGACGGAGGTCCGAACAATACGACAGCGACGGTTAGTATTTCCATATATAAAGAGGCATTTTCCTATCACAACTACGGAGTTGCCGCGGCAGGTGCGGGCGTGGTATTCGTTATCTGCTGGCTGATCAGTAAAATTATGAGGAGGGCGATGGATCAGAATGCGTAAAAAGAACAGGTCTTTATCAATGCATAATAAAGCAGAAGGTGCGCTCTCCTATATCGTATTGGTTCTTGGGGCGTGTATGGTAATTCTGCCCGTTCTGTGGATGTTTATCACTGCGGTGAAAAGTGACACGGAGATTTATCAGATGAATGGCAGTATTCTGCCTTTGGAGGTTACCTTTACGTCATTCATGAGAATCTGGAGAGATTATGATTTTGCGCTGTATTTCCGAAACAGCCTGCTTGTGACGGTGGTCGCAGTTCTGGTTTCACTGATTGCTTCAGCGCTCACAGGATATGGAGCCACCAGATTTAATTTTAAGGGGAAGAGTGCATTTCTGTCATTTATTTTGATGACGCAGATGTTCCCGTCTATTATGCTGTTGGTGCCGTTTTACAAAATCCTCAGCATTTACGGGCTGAATAACTCTCTGGTCGGACTTTGCGTGGTTTATATCTCATTCACGATCCCCTTCTGTTCGTGGATGATGGTGGGGTATTACCGGACGATTCCGGTAGAAATTGATGAATCTGCCGCAATCGACGGAGCCTCCAGCATACAGACGTTTCTAAGAATTACTCTGCCACTGGTGCGGCCGGGACTGGTATCCTCCGCGATTTATGCATTTATCACATGCTGGAATGAGTATATGTTTGCGGCAATTCTGATCATGAACGATAAGATGAAAACGGCGGCTGTGGCAATTGCCGAAATGAATGGCTATTACAGAATTGCGTGGAATGATATGATGGCTGCCTCGCTGGTGGCATCGGTGCCTCTGATCATTGCTTTTATTTTTATGCAGAAAAGCTTTATCAGCGGTCTGACCGCCGGGGCTGTGAAGTAAAGAAGGATATAGCATCTGCCGTGGATACAGGAATGGGGGTGTATGAGAAGAATTTACAGGGTGCGGCAGATAAGCAATATTATTAAAAACGAGTAAAGAAAGGAAGAAAAATTATGAAGAGAAAATTAGCGGCTGTACTTAGTGTATCTATGCTGGCGTCCCTGTTTTCGGGAGTCGCTGCGAATGCAGAAGAAGAAATTACCCTGACGATCATGTCCTGTCTGCAGACGGAGGATGAGGCAGAGCTGGAGTCCGCGATGGCGGAAGCGTATATGGCAGAGCATCCGAATATAAAAATCGAGTATATTTCGGTGGCAAATAATGATCTGGATGCGCAGGTGACGACCATGGCGGCGTCAAATGATCTTCCGGATGCGTTTTTTATGAATTGCGCATTTATGTCTACGGCTCTGGATATGGGAATCGTGGCGGATGCAAATGATTATATTTCGGATGAATTCCGTGCGGATCTTTCGGAAGAGGTTATCAATTACAGCACGTTGGATGATACGTTGATGTTTGTTCCGTGGTTCCAGATTCCGATAGCGCTGATTTACCGGACAGACTGGCTGGAGCAGGCAGGAATTGAAAAAATTGAGACAATGGATGATTTCCGTGATGCAGCGAAGAAGTTTACGGAAATTTCCGGTAACTATGGATTTTCCATGGTAGGTGCAAGAAACGGTTCCGGTGAGGCACGCTTTTCTATATATGCAAAAGCATTTGGAGTAGATGAGGTATGGCAGAACGAGGATGGCACCTGGGAGAGCGACCTGACTTCCGACAAATTTAAAACAGCGCTGCAGTCCTTTGTAGATCTGGATCTGGTGGACGGCGTGGTTCCTGCGGGCGCATCCGAGACAGCATACCAGGATGCAGTTACTTACTTTGCAAATGAGCAGACCGGTCTTATTATTTCCGGAAGCAACGCAGTGGGAGCAATTTTAAACCGTAATCCGGAGCTGGCAGGCAAGCTTGGCAGTGTGCCGATTCCGGCAGCAACGACAGAAGACGGCCGTCATGTAACGAACCTGCAGGTGTCCGGCTACACGATCACGACGGCGTGTGAGCACCCGGAAGAAATGGCGGATTTCCTGGAATTTATGGCGGGCTATGACAATGCAGTATCCTTTGGCTCTGCTACGGGACGTATTCCGGTTACGAAGAGTGCTCTGGAAGATGAAGCATTTACCGGACCGGAGTACATCGGATTCTCAGACTGTATGCAGTATTCTCTTACGTACTCCACCTTCCCGGCATATGCGGAAGTGCAGGATATTTTTGGAGAAGCATATAATTCCATGCTGACAGGCACCAGCCTTGATGATGCGATCGCAACGGTTGACGGACGTATTACCGAGCTTCTTGGCGAATACAATCAGTAAGGCGGACGAAGGAGCAGAAGATGAGGATAGCGATTGGATGTGATCCGAATGCCCAGGCTTTTAAAGAGGCGCTGACGCAGTATATCCGGGAGCTTGGGCATGAATGTGATGATTTTGGAAGCACAGATCCGGTCTACGCAAATGTCGCTATACGTGTTGCCCAGGATGTTGCGCAGGGAAACCATGACCGCGGCGTTCTGGTGTGCGGCACCGGCATCGGCATGTGCATTGCGGCAAACAAGGTGAAGGGAGCCTATGCGGCACTGGTAAATGATGTATTTCAGGCACAACGGGCGCAGCTCAGCAATCGTGCAAACATCATTACCATGGGAGCGCAGGTGACTGGAATCGAGGTTGCCAAGATGATGCTGAAGGAATATCTGGGATGCACGTTTGACGTGCATTCCAGGTCGATGCCGAAGGTACAGCAGATCTGTGATTACGAAGAGGGGGCTATGAGATAAATGGCTTTTTCCAAAAACGCAAAGGAACTGACATATATTTCCTGGAAATGCCGGAGAAATGTGCTGCGGATGGTTGAGGCAGGCGGGCACGGTCATTTGGGCGGTGCCCTGTCCGCGATTGACATTGTGACAGCACTTTATTTTTACAAGATGGCAGGAAAACCCGAGGATCCCGGGTGGGAGCAGCGCGACCGTTTCATCCTTTCGGCAGGGCACAAATGCATGTGCCAGTATGCTGTTCTGGCGGAGAGAGGATATTTTTCCAAGGATATTCTCGATACCTACGGTTCGCTGAAATCACCGATTCCCGGTCATCCGGATATGCATAAGCTTCCCGGTATTGAGGCAAATACCGGTGCTTTGGGGCACGGGCTCGCCATCGCGGCGGGCATGGCGCTGGTAATGAAGTGTGATAAGATGCAATCTCGCGTGTACACCGTTATGGGAGACGGTGAGCTGGCGGAAGGCTCCAACTGGGAGGCAGCGGCGGCTGCCGCGCATCATCAATTGGGAAATCTGGTATTGTTTTTAGACAATAATGGTCTTCAGATCAGCGGCAAAGTGGAGGATATCATGAATTTCATGCCGGCAGGAGAACGTTTTGCAGCTTTTGGATGGCGTGTGATGGAGATCGACGGCAACAACATGCAGGAAATCATGTGCGCGCTGGATGCTATTCCTGCGGAGGGCACGCAGCCTACGATTATCATAGCGCATACGGTCAAGGGAAAGGGTATTTCTTTTCTGGAAAATAAGGCATCCTGCCATTTCTGGAGCCCCTCGAAGGAAGAGCTTGGGCGCGCGGTTGCCGAGGTAGAGAATAAAATAGAAGAAATGCGGACAGAGCTGGAGGTGAAAGTATGATCGGGGAGAAGCTGGATCCGAGAAAAACCTTTGGCGCTGCGGTGACGGAGATCGCTGAAAGCAGGGAAGATATTGTGATTTTATCTGCCGACAGCGGAGGAAGCTCCGGGTTTAAAGAATTTGCCAAAAACCACCCGGAGCGCTATTTTGAATTTGGAATTATGGAGCAGGGTGTGACAGGTATCGCCGCAGGTCTGTCTGCGATGGGAAAGACGCCGGTCTTTTGCGCGATCGCGCCGTTTGTCACCTGCCGTAATTTTGAGATGTTTCGCAACGATTGCGGTTATATGCGCCAGAATGTGAAGATCGTTGGAAGAAACGGCGGCTTTACCTATTCAGACCTGGGAGCGACACATCATTCTCTGGAGGATTTTGCGATTATCCGCATGATACCGGGTGTGGTTATACTGGCTCCGCAGACTCCGGGCGAGATCCGGGCGGCAGCAAGAGCAATGCTGGATTTCGAAGGTCCGGTATATATGCGGATCGGTAATCCGCCGATGGAGGAGCTGTGGGAGGAAAAGGAATTTGAGATCGGGAAGGGAAGTATCCTGCGGGAAGGTACGGACCTTGCCATTATTACCACCGGAACATCGACGGCAAATGTGCTCTGTGCAGCGAATCTGTTGGAAGAAAAGGGAATTTCCGCGATGGTGGTGGGAATGCCTACGGTATCGCCTGCTGATGAAACACTGATTTTAGACGCGGCAAAAAAGACTGGAAAAATTATGACAGTGGAAGAGCATTATATTAGCGGCGGTCTTGGTTCCATTGTAGCGGAGGTGTGCGGCAGACATTGTCCGGTCCCGGTAAAAATGCACGGGGTTAAGAAAGAATACGCAATTTCCGGACCTTATGACGAGCTTCTGAGGTATTACGGGCTGGATGCACAGGGGATTGCAATGGAAGCTGAAAAATTTCTGGTGGAAGGATAAAAGAGAATGATATGAAAAACAGTCTGGAAGGAATTTATATTCCCGCAGTTACTGCATTCGACTGTCGGGAGACGGTTTCTGAGGAAATGATGGCATATAATATTGAGAAATGGAATCAGACGGATGTGGCAGGATATATGTGCCTGGGAAGCAATGGGGAATTCCGGATGCTGGATGATGAAGAATCTCTGCGTGTAATAAAAACATTTGTGGAATGCCGGTCAGAAAGTAAAGGGCTGATTGCGGGAGTGGGAAGAGAATCTCTGTATCATACGAAAAAATTCATCGACAGAATACAGAATGCTGGCTTGCAAGTGGACTATTTGTCGGTACTGACACCGCATTATTTTAAAAAGGCTATGGATGACAGGGCATTGATTGCATATTTTATCGCTGTAGCCGATTTCAGTCGGATTCCGGTTTTGCTTTACTGTGCACCGGGGTTTGCAAATACAGTATGTATTTCAAGCGAGGTATTGAAAGTGCTGGCAGAGCATCCCAATATTCATGGAATAAAGGATACTTCTCAGAATATGATGAATACATATATGGATGCAGTAGGAGAAAGAAACGATTTTCACATAATGTCCGGCTCTGTGAATACTCTGTATGGCTGTCTGAAAAGAGGCGGAAAAGGTGCAGTGATTTCTGCAGCAAATTATTTTCCACAGGCATGTGCCAGATTATTTCCATTGTGGCAGGAAGCGGGAGAGGAAATGTTTCTTTCATATTATCATGCATTGTGCGGACGCATCCGGCAGACAGGAGCACGCAACGGCGTAGCAGGGGTGAAGGCTTGCATGAATCTCTGCGGGTATCATGCAGGAACTCCAAGAAAACCGTTACAGCCGCTGGATGACGGGCAACTCGAAGAACTGCAACATACATTATTCCTTGATGATTTGTATTTTTAAAAATCAGAGTGTCTTCCTCCGGTACTCTGTGGGAGTACATCCGTATTCCCGGCAAAACAGCTTAGAGAAATAGCTTAAATGGTTAAAACCGCAGGATACCGCAATCTGGGCGATGCTGGAGCGGGTGTTTGCCAGCAGATACCGGCTGACCTCCAGCCGGTATTTGTTTGCAAAATCGATGGGCGATTGCCGGAGGTAGCGTTTGAAGATAATGCAGCATTTGCTGCGGCTGATGTTTCCGGAGGCGGCTATGGCGTCGAGCGTCAGTGTGTCCTGGTAATGCTCGTATATGTATGAGACCATTTTTTTCTGCAGGGCCAGGTCGCTGTAATCGTATGCGGGTTCCTGTTCCAGCAGGGATTTGTGCTGCAGAAAGAGAATACGCCACAGAAGATAAAGGGTGCTTATAGCTTCCAGCTCATAGGCATCCTTTTCTTCCGTTTTCAGCAGAAGTATGCGGTTTAGCAGTGCCTGCACCTGTTCATGATTCGCAGAATCCGCCGTATAGTGAAAATACGCGATATTTTTATTTTCGATAAAAGGAGCCACGTAATATTGATAAATCTTCGGGCTGGCGTTTAACAGTCCTGGGTGAAAAAGAATGCAGATAAACCGGCACTCGCGGCGCAGGTGGGCATAGCCGTAATGAAGCTGCCGGGAGTTGACGACCAGACAATCCTTTTCTTTCAGCAGAATATCACGGTCATTTATACGGTAATTCATTTCACCTTCGATCACATAAATCAGCTCAATATCCTCATGCCAGTGGCAGAGGGCTTTCATGTCCGGATAGTTTGACAAAATGCCGGTCCGGATGTAAAGCGGGACGCCCGGATTATCATAGTGGACGATTTCTGACGCATCCTGCATAATATCAGTGTTTATCATCTGTATCCCCTTCCCTGAATACGATTGTTATAAAAATTAAAGCGGAAAATGCTAGATATCCGCTGCCTGCTTTACTATTATTATAGCAGCGCAAAGATAAACCGGCAAGGGAGAGACGGCATGAAATACAGGGAAAAGGCAAAAAGAAACGGAGAATTTTATAAAAAGCTGTTTGCACTGGTGATGCCTATTGCGATGCAGAATCTTATGTCTGCAATCGTGAGCGCTTCGGATGCCCTGATGCTGGGAATGCAGGGACAGACGGCGCTCTCTGCGGTCTCTCTTGCAACACAGGTTTCGTTTGTGCTGAATCTGTTTTACGCGGCGCTGACAATCGGGGCGACTGTCCTGGCGGCGCAGTACTGGGGAAAGGGAGACCGATGGGCGGTGGAGCAGGTGCTGGCAATCGCGCTGCGGTTGTCTGTTCTTGTTTCCGTTTTGTTTTTTCTGGCGGCGGTCTGCTGTCCTGAGCTTCTGATGCGGATATTTACAAACGGGACAGAGCTGATTGCTCCGGGGGCGTCTTATCTGCGCATTGTGAGCGGCTCTTATCTCTGTATGGGCGTGTCGCAGATTTATCTGTGCATTATGAAAAACAGCGGAAGAACCATGAGAAGCACCATATACGGCTCGTCCGCTGTTGTAATCAATCTGATATTAAATGCGGTGTTTATCTTCGGGCTGTGCGGTTTTCCGGTGATGGGAATCCGGGGAGCGGCGCTGGCAACGCTGATTGCGAGGATAGCGGAGCTGCTCCTGGTACTGGCTGAAAACCGGAAGGAGGAGGTTGTCCGTATCCGCCTGCAGTACCTGAGAGCGCCGGACTCCGCGTTAAGAAAAGATTACATCCACTATACGACCCCGGTTCTGGCAAATGAACTGGTATGGGGATGCGGCTTTACGATGTTTTCCGTCATTATGGGACATCTGGGAAGCGATGCGGTCGCAGCCAATTCCATCGCGAATATTGTAAAAAATATTATCGCCTGCTTCTGTCTTGGCATTGGGGCAGGGAGCGGGATTATTGTCGGAAACGAGCTGGGCAGAGGAAACCTGGAGAAGGCGAAGGAATACGGGCGGAAGCTGTGCAGGATTGCGCTTTTGGCAGGGGCGCTGTCCGGAATCGTCCTTCTGGCGTTAAGCCCGGTGATCTTCCTGTTTGCGTCGAATTTAAGCCTTTCGGCAAAAGAATATTTAAAAGGGATGCTGCTTATCTGCAGCTATTATCTGATTGGAAAATCCATCAATTCCACGGTGGTGGCGGGTATCTTCTGCGCCGGGGGAGATACGAAATTCGGATTGTGCTGCGATGCGGTGACGATGTGGGTGATTATCATACCGGCCGGAGCAATAGCGGCGTTTGTGCTGAAGCTGCCGGTTCTCTGGGTTTATTTCTGGCTGAATCTGGATGAATTTGTGAAGCTGCCGGCGGTTTATCATCATTATAAAAAATACAAATGGGTAAAAAATCTGACCGTGGAAAACGCGGGAATGGACAGCGGGCAGGAATAGCTATGTTTTTACATCCGCGCGAGAGCGGCGGAAAATCAAGTAGAAAGGAAAGGTGTAAAGAAAATGACAAACAAAGAAAGAAGAGACAGACAGTTACCGTATATTTCTGACAATGAGGTTTTTGAGGAACAAAAACGGGCGCGGAGGCTGACGCAGGAGCTGAATACGGCGGACAGGTCCGATTTTGACAGAATCAGTGAGATTGTAAAGGAGCTTCTGGGAAAATCAGACGGGGCTTTTATCAATCCGCCGTTTTACTGCGATTATGGCACGCACATTGAAGTCGGAAAGAATTTTTTCGCAAATTATAATTGCACGATATTGGATGTGGCGAAGGTGATAATCGGGGACAACTGCCAGATGGCGCCGAATGTGGCAATTTATACGGCGGGGCATCCGGTGCATCCCGATACCCGCAATACTGCGTATGAATACGGAATAGAGGTAACGATTGGGGACAACGTCTGGATTGGCGGAAATACCGTTATCTGTCCGGGCGTGCATATCGGGAGCAATACGGTAATCGGAGCCGGAAGCGTAGTGACAAAGGACATTCCTGAATGGGTGATTGCGGCGGGAAATCCGTGCAGGGTCATCCGTAAAATCACGGAGGAAGACAGGAAATATTACTTCCGCGACCGCAAGTTTGATGAGGAAGCCTGGACGGAAGTTGAGAGGATACTTAACGAAAAGTAGAGGAGAATGTGTCATGAACATGCATGAGAGAATCCGTGACGGAAAGTTGTTTACGGATATGTGCGAGGGGTTGCCGCAGGAACGGCTGCAGGGAAAGCGGTACATGAAGGAGTTTAATGACAGCGCGCCGGATGAACCGGAGAAAAGATGTGAGCTTATCGGCAGAATGCTGAAGCAGGGAAAAGGGATATGGATTGAGCCGCCGTTTTATTTCTGCTATGGAAGCCATATTGAAATCGGAGAGGGCTCATACCTTAATGTAAATTGCAATTTTATCGACGATGGAATGATAACGGTCGGGAAAAAGGTGATGTTCGGTCCGGCGGTTACGATTGCCACGGTGGGGCATCCAATCTGCCCGGATATGAGGGAGTATATGTATGCCGCCCCGGTAAAGATAGCGGATAATTGCTGGATTGGCGCCGGTGCCGTGATATGTCCGGGCGTGACGATTGGGGAAAATTCGGTAATCGGAGCCGGAAGTGTGGTAACGCATGATATACCCGCAAACTCCGTTGCGGCAGGAAATCCCTGCCGTGTTATCCGCCTGATTGAAGAACGGGACAGAAAATATTATTTCCGGGACCGGGAAATTACGGAGGAGGACCTCCTGGAAGAGGCAGAACTGCGGAAAGGGTAACATAAAGCAGTTGCACAGGCGACCTGTGCGCAGGCAGTTTTGGAAAGCGGGACTGCGCAAAAGGCAACGTGAAGCAGAGAAGGTATCGTCGGGAAGGTTTTGGCGGGGCATTCAAAGCCCCGCCGATTTATTCCTCAATGACCTGTATTTCTAAAAAATCGAACGGAATCTGTTCGATGAAATTGTCCTGGGTAAACCTTGTCTTGCTGTGGCGCTGGAATTCGCGGATGTTGGAATCCAGCCAGATAGGTTTGCCCAGGTCGAACTGTGCGCAGATCTCATCGAGCGCACGGAAAATCTTGTGCGTGCGGGTATCCTGTGAATCGTCGCAGATAGTCGTATCCTTCAGCAGGCGGTTATCCTGCCATATTTTTCCCCATAAACGAAACATATTTTTCTCTCCTTACTCTGCTTCCGATTCGGCAAAAGTCTCTGAAGCTGCCCATTCGGTGTCTGTCAGATCCGCCGCAACGCTCCACTCTACCTCATTGGAGATGGTGTGAATCGCATAGGGCACCAGCAGTTCGCCCTCAAGCAGGTCTGCAGCGGGCACATCCGTTTCCACGAGAACATAGCGGTCGCTTTCGGGCACTGTCTCGACCAGAATATATTCGTTCGGATAGAGCGCATTTCCGCAGAAATAGTCGTAGATCAGCCGGGTGATCTCGCGGATGTGATCGACTGCGGCGTCTGTGTCAGTCAGATCGGTTGACATAATGCAGAAAATATAATCGCCGTATGGTGTGTAAATGATTGCCGCGTCGTTCTCCGTGTCGTCTACCTCGCCGGTTTTGTGTGAAATGTGAACACCCTCCGGCAGTCCTGCCGGAATCTTGTAATTTACTTCCTGTCTGTTTAAAAGCGTCTCAAACCGGAAGGAGTAAAAATGCGATGCAAGCTCACCGTTATAGATCATCTCCAACAGACGGCCGCAATCCGCGGCAGAAGTCATATTGACGCGTCCGTCAGAAACCCACAGGGAAGGATCGGCGATGCCGTTTACCTGCTGGGTATTTGTGAAGCCATAGCGCGCAATAAAGTCGTTCACCTTTGCAAGTCCCGTCTGGAAATCGCCGCTTTCATCACACATCTGGCGCACCAGCACATTCGACGATTCGTTATCGCTGACTGTGATCATGTCGTTGAGCGCGGACAGGATCGTGTCTGTTTCACTTAGATTGCCGAGCGCAAGCTGTTCATAGATGGCGCCGGCAATGTAAAGCTTGATCAGACTGGCAGATTCCATGGAGTGCTCGTTGATCTCCATGGTCCGGCCAAGTGAGAGATCCTTTAAGTAAACAGACCAGTCACCCTCGTAGCCTGCGAGCATGTCTGTGATTTCCTCTTTAAGGGATGTCCAGGAACGGCGCATGATCAGATTTCCATTAAAGGAATGCAGCTCATAGTCGCCGCCCGGCACAAAATCCGGGATGCTGTTCATATGGTTTAAAAAGAAGGAGCCGGTGTAAAGAAGCGGCGGCAGACCGCCAAAAGCTTCCAGCAGCTCTTCGCGTGTGAGAAAGTGCGCCGTGTTGTCCGCTTTTTCGTCGACGATTACCTCATCGGAAGTCTCCGCAGCAGTCCGGGAGCGCAGGCTTGGCCATTCTGTCAGCGTGCTTTTGGGCAGAGCTTCGACAACGCTTCCTATCGCAAAGGCAGGCTGCCAGGAGCCGGCGGCGAAGAGTATCGCACCCAGGGCACAGCCGTAAAGTTTCTGAAATTTTCGTAAGATCATTGCTCCTATCCTTCCCCTTTCGCAGGCAATAATATATGAAATATCATACACGAAAGAAGTTTTTTTGTAAATATAAATAGCTGGAAAACAAAAACGAAAACGTCATTGAAATAGGGCTGCCGCAATCCCACTGGCTTTTGACGCTGGCATCTTGACATTTTTGAAAAAATCGGGTATAGTAAGAAAGTCCACGCAGCCGGGGAGATAGCGGTGCCCTGTACCTGCAATCCGCTACAGCAGGGGTGATGCCAATCCGAGGGTTTTTCATTGTGGAGCTGCCCTCTATAAGTGGCGTTGACGTTTGGGTCTTGCACAACAGAACTCTGTGAACCGTGTCAGGTCAGGAATGAAGCAGCACTAAGCAGAATCTTCTGTGTGTTGCGAGGGTGCCTGAGCCGAGCTAACTGTAGAGGTAACGTCTGTGGTGGGAATTCGAAGTGCGGCGCGTGGATATAAAATTTACAGATACCGTGCCTTTTCATATAGCTCATGCAATTCTTTCGACACAGCCTCGCTCTGTGCGTTGGCTTTTTCCTCCAGCTCCCTGGGTGTTTCCCATCCTTCTGGCGTACCCGGCATATTTTTGCGGATCGCTCTTTTATACTGTCTGCGAATTTTCCATTTTTCATCTGTGCGCTGCCAGAAGTGTCTTTTTTTGCGCAGCACAGGCTGTGCCTGTTCTTCTTCCTCATCCTCCGTAAAGATTACCCGATCCTCCTCACCGGCAGCAAACGAACGCATCGCATGTCTGCACAGGCGATAAATGAGACTGATGCAGAAAATAAGTACGGCTGCCGAAAACATCCATGTGAACGCTTCCGAAAGCATACGTATCCATGCAGGCGGTTCTTTCATTTCCTCCTGCATCAGCGCCGCGAGCGGATTTTTCTCTTCTTCGCCGTCCATGGGCTCCATTTCTTCCGTCTCCGGCATGACAGGCACACCGGGAAGCTCAAATTTCAGCTCTGTGAGCGGCTCTCTGTGATAGAGCACAGACGGAAGCACAAACAGAAGCAAAAGCGGCAGCGCAAGCGCAAGGAGCATATGCCCCGCTTTTTTACGCTTTTCTTTGGAAGATTGGCGATTTTCCCGTGATCCTCCAGAAAGATACGCAGCCCCGACAAATATTCAAAAATAAACACCAGAAAGACATCGACTACTGCCAGAAAGAAAATCCGGTTCAGCAGACTGCCCTTTCGCAGATATAGCAATATCACATAATACCCGGCAAATACCATCCAGTGCAGCGCCTCCGGCGCATCGAGAAGCGTCGGAAGCTCCCACAATTCCTTATCCAGTTCTGCGCCTGCCTCACCCGGCATCTCCTGAAGCATCTTTTTAAGTTTCCCTCTTTTGATGCGCACATAACCGCGGATCAGAAAGATGAGAGCCGTCAGGATGCCGGTCAGCAGACATCCGGAGAGTGCGTTCATGCACACGGCTGCCGCCGCGCAGACCAGAAGATAGAGCGCCAGCATTTTTATTTTCCGGATGCAGAGCCAGCTTAGGATAATCGGGACCAGAAGCCATAGACAGCCCGCAAAATAGCGATTCGCCTGCGCAGTCTCCATCTCCAGAAGTGCAGGCACGATGACATAGCATCCCGCAAACAAAAGGATGTCATGCAGCCATGCCACGCATACTGTCACGTTTTCCCCGCGCATTTTCACGCCGTCACCTCCCATCGCACAGCCCGGATGCCTGCCGCCTGCGAAAGCATAAATTCCATTGTCGGATGCAGCGGCACGATCCAGAGGATCTGATTGTCTCCGCCAGCCAGCGCGCGAAGCCTGGGCAGCAGCGTTTCGTCCTGGTTTTTGGAGATCAATATATAGATGTGCTCTCTTTTATGTTTCGCAGTCTCCGCGGCAATCACTTCCGCGATCGGCTGCGTCTTTTTTCCGGTATCCATGCACGCCAGTGCGCGATTCAGCTCCGGCATCTGTCCGCTGCCCGCCTTCAGATGCATGGAAAGGCTGCCCTGTCGCTTTGCTTCACCCGGATAGCTGCAGACGCCGTTGCTTACGATATCCAGCTCCATATTCTGCGCCGCCAGGCGCGCAGCGAGCGACGCCGCGATCCGGATGCTCTCCTCCGTCAGCGCCTCATATTTCCAGATCCCTTCGTCCGTCACATCCAGAAGAATCGTCAGATGGACACTGGTAGTGGAATCATACTGGTTCACCATCAGGCTGCCGTTTTTTGCTGACGCTTTCCAGTTGACTGTGTGCATGGGGTCTGTGGGAAGATATTCCCGAATGCCGCAAAATTCAAACGGATCGGGATAGAAACGGTTTTTGGACAAAACCATGCCGGATATCGCACGGCAGACGGGACGGATGCGCGCCGTGTCCACCGGACGCGGATACACGAAGAACTGCGCATCCTGCCTGGCCTCCTGGTAGCCGCCCTCATGAAAGAAAAAATCATATCCGATCACGCCCGCCCTCTGAATGCGGTAAAAGCCGCGCTTCCGGCATACAAACGGGAGCGTCCGCACAATTTTCTGACGCCCGAAAAGGGAAAAAATGTCTCTTTTATAAGAAAGGTCTGAAATACTTGAATTGTCTTTTGCGCCGCTCACAAATTCCAGATTTCGATCCATGGAAAGGCGCACTTCAAGAGCCGGAAGCGGCAGCAGCTTGTCATTCACAATCACTTCCTGCAGCGCAGAGGTTTCGCCCTCAAAAGCGGATTTCTGCGTGAAGGAAACGCTTGTCGTCAGATTCCGGTTCCAGAAACGCCGATATAGATTTTTCTGCAGAAGATAAGCAATCCCCACACCCAAAAACAGCATAACCAGCAGCATCGCGTAACCGTCCCTTTACCGTTTATCCCATTCCTCTGTCGGCAGCGGCACCTTCGAGAGCAGCCCGCGAATGATCTGCTCACGCGCGCGGTCGCTGTCCTCCGCGGCCGATAGTCCGAGGCGGTGCGCCAGAACGGGGACTGCGACCGCTTTAATGTCCTCCGGCACCACATAGTCCCTTCCCTGCACCATCGCAAACGCCTGCGCCGCCCGTGCGAACGCAAGCGAACCTCTTGGGCTGACACCGTGCTCGATCTGCGCGCTTTTGCGCGTCGCATGAACCAGCCCGATCATATATCTGAGCAGATCTCCGTGGATAAAAACGCCGCTGCAGCGCATCTGAAGCTCCACGATATCCTTCTTTTCGCAGACCGGTTCCAGCTCCTCAAGCGGATGCCCTGCCAGAAAACGTTCCAGCAGGCTCTTTTCCATAAACGGTGTCAGATCCTCCATGGAAATCTGCATGAGAAAGCGGTCCTTCTGTGCCTCCGGCAGCGGAAATGTTCCCAGTGTTTCCAACGGGTTCTGCGTCGCGATTACCAGAAACGGCTCCTCCAGGGCACGCGTCGTCCCGTCCACTGTGACCTGCCGCTCCGCCATACATTCGAGAAGGCTGCTCTGTGTTTTCGGCGTCGCCCGGTTTACCTCGTCCGCCAGCAGAATATTGCAGAACACCGGGCCCTTCGCAAACACAAACTGCCCGCTCTTCGCGTCAAAATAATTCAGCCCGGTGACATCCGACGGCAGCATATCCGGCGTGAACTGGATCCTGCCAAAATCTGCGTCGATGGACTTTGCCAGCGACTTCGCCAGCATCGTCTTGCCGGTGCCCGGCACGTCCTGCAGCAGCACATGCCCCTTTGCAAGCACACAGGCAAGTACCAGCTCCGTTGTCTGCTCGTTGCCGATCATCACCTTTGCGATATTTTCCTTTAAGCTTTTAATTCTTTCCATGTCTTTCCCTCATTCGGTATACCAAAAATATTTCCGCCTGTGCGGTTAAATTATCTAAAGCCGCTTCAGCCAGGCGCCGCATTTTCAGCAATCATACGCCCACATTGCGACCGCCTGCGACAGCAAATAATCCGCATCCCACGTCTGCGCGCTGCGCTCGCGGCTGTTGGAGTCGTTAATGAAAATCCGTCCGTCGCTGTCCACTCCGGTGAGCACCACGAAATGCCCGGAATAAGTAAATTCGCCAGGTCCCATGGAGCAGATGATCAGTTTGCCGGACTGCAGCGTGTCCACAATTCCCTGCGCAGTAAACGGCACCTCAAATACCTGCAGCCCCATCTGCCGCGCCCCGGTGTCCATCAGCTCCCAGGAGGAACCGACGCCGCTCACATAGTAGCCGTTCTCATCCGCCAGCTTTGCCACCTCGTATGGATTCCATTTTGTATCTCCTGTCAGACCGCATTGCACCATAGAAAGGCTCGTTGGTCCGCAGCCGTTCACGCCGAGAAAATCGTCCCCGTAGATCTCGTAGCCCCAGCGCTCATCCCACTGCAGAAACAGCGGCACGCCGCCGGATCGCACATCTTCCGTGATGTCTATCCTCGGATGAAGATCCTTTTTCTGCGGAAATGCCATGACGAAATCCGTGGCCTGCGGATATTTTTCCATAAATTCCAGCATACTGACCGGATATTCGCCGTCCATCGGTATCCAGGCAGGAACAGTGCGCTGCTTTTTCCGGGAATGCACAGCAAACGCTCCCAGAACGACCAGCACGGCCGCCGCCAGAATGAGCAGCTTCCTTCGCCGCACCTGCCGCTGTCTTTTTTTGAATTTTTTAGTATCCTCCGTCCTCCCGGATGATTTCCCTCTCCTCGATCTCATCAGGCGTCTCCTTATTTGTTCCATCAAAACGGTATGCCCACATGCCCTTGATCTGCGGAAGAATCCGCTCGATATCCCAGGCCTTTTCGCTGTTTATCCTGCTGTTCGGATCGTTTACCTGAATGCTGCCGTCCGTGTTCACTCCGGCAAGCACGATAAAATGACCGGCGTCCGTAAAATCTCCCGGTCCCACGGAGCAGATGATCGGCATTCCGGCGCGCAGCGTGTCGGTGATATCCTCGGCGCTCAGCACTACGTCGTTTACCTGCAGCCCAAGCATTTCCGCCCCGGCGCCCATCAGATCCCAGGAGGAACCCTGCCCGGTCACATAAAAACCCTCCCGCTCCGCCATTTTTGCCACTTCATAGGGATTCCAGACTGTCTCCCCGCTCAGACCGCACTGCACCATGGAAAGGCAGGTCGGTCCGCAGCCGGTGACTGCAAGAAAATCGCTTCCGTACCGCTCATATCCCCAGCGCACATCCCACTGCAGAAACAGCGGCAGCTCGCCCTTCGTCACCTCTCCGGTAATGTCAATTTCATTATGTACGTCCTTATATTTCGGATAATCCAGAACGAACTGTGTCGCCTCCGGATATTTCTCCATAAACGCGACCAGACTTTCCGGGTAATCCTTCAGCGGATCTTCCGTTTCTGTCTCGGTTTCCGTCACGATTTCTGTTTCAGTTTCGATCTCCGCCGCCTCTGTCACGGCGGCGGATGTTTCCATAGAATCTTTCTCCGACATGGATGTCCCGGCATAAATTGCAAACGCCGCAGCCAGCACGCAGAGAATGATCGGTGTTTTCATATCTGCCTTCCTCTTCTGTTTCATAAACCCCTCCGTTTCGTATCATTATAACCCGGCAGAGGGCAAAACTTCTTTAAATTTTGTATGATAAATGCTTACGATTTTCGGAGCAAATCCTTAACTGCTTTTTTCTTCTCCCGCAGCTCCCGGAAAAACTGGCTGAGCATTTCGCTGCACTCCGTCTCCAGCACGCCGCGCGTCACCTGTACCTGGTGATTAAACTGCGGCATTTCCAGAATATTGAGAACGCTTCCCGCGCAGCCCGCCTTCGGGTTCATGCTGCCGATGACCGCCTCCGTAAGCCGCGCCTGCACCATCGCTCCGGCGCACATCTGGCACGGCTCCAGAGTGATGTACATGGTACACCCCTCCAGACGCCAGTCGCCCGTCTTTTTCGCCGCCTTTCTGATCGCGATCAGCTCGGCGTGGGAGAGCGTGTTTTTGTCAGTATTCCGCCGGTTGTAGCCGCGCGCGATAATTTTTCCGTCCTGCACGATCACGCAGCCGATCGGCACCTCGTCGAGCGCATACGCCTTTTTCGCCTGCCTGATCGCCTCGCGCATGAATTTTTCATGTGTTCTGATATCCACTGTTTCCATTTCTCTGCGTCCCCTTTTCAGACACCCGCGCCGCTTTGTCCTGCAGGTGTATCCTTTCAGATACCCGCGCCGCTTTGTCCTGCCGGTATATCCTTTTCAGACACCCGCGCCGCTTTGTCCTGCCGATGTATCCTTTCAGATGCCCGGAGCCGTCTCATCCAGGCGATCGTCATTCTGCGCAAGCATGTGTATACTAATGCTTCGCATATAATTTCACAATACCCTTCATCACTTCCACGGCAAGATCCATTCCCTCTGCGGTAATATGCTCGTAAGGACCGTGGAACGCATGTCCGCCGGTTCCCAGGTTCGGGCAGGGCAGACCCATATAGGAAAGGCGCGCACCGTCTGTGCCGCCGCGGATCGGCACCTCCACCGGTACCATCCCGGCGTCCCTGATCGCCTGCTTTGCATTTTCAATAAGATGCATACACGGCTCGATCTTCTCCTTCATGTTGCGGTACTGTTCGATGATCTCCAGTGTCACCGCGTCGCTTCCGTATTTTTCCTGCAGAAGCTTTGTGATGTGGCGCAGCGTTTCCTTGCGGCATTCAAACATTTCAGCACTGTGGTCGCGCACAATGTACTCCAGCTTCGCATCAGACACGTCGCCGCTCATGCCGCAGAGGTGGAAAAAGCCCTCATATCCTTCAGTGTCGCGCGGCGTATCGCCGGACGGAAGCATATTGTTGAATTCCATCGCCACAAGCGAGGCGTTGATCATTGTATCCTTGCTGCTGCCCGGATGCACGGAAAATCCCTTGAAGGTGACGTTTGCGCCGCAGGCGTTAAAGTTTTCGTATTCGATCTGATTTTCCGCATCGCCGTCCATCGTGTAGGCAAACTGCGCGCCAAAGCCTTCCACATCAAAGAAGTCCGCGCCTCGTCCGACCTCCTCATCCGGAGTAAAGCCGATGCAGATTTTTCCGTGCGGGATATCGCCCTTTAAAAGCTCCTCCGCCAGTGTCATGATCTCAGCAACGCCGGCCTTATCGTCCGCACCGAGCAGCGTGGTACCGTCTGTCGTGATCAGCGTGCGTCCGGCAAGCTTTGCAAGATGCGGGAAGTCCTTTACCGCAAGAACCCGCTCCGTGCCAAGCGCAACGTCCCCGCCGTCATAATTTTCAATGATCTGCGGCTTTACATTTTCGCCGGAGAAATCCGGTGCCGTGTCCATGTGTGCGATAAAGCCGATCGCCGGAGCCCCCTCCAGTCCTGCCGTGGCCGGGATCACGCCGTACACATAGCATTTTTCATCAATACGCACATCGCTGACACCAAGCGCCTTCATCTCCCTGGCAAGCTGATTTCCAAGATCAAACTGGCGCTGCGTGGAGGGCGTGGTTTCGCTCTCATCACAGCTCGTTGTGTGCACCTTCACATAATTTAAAAGTCTCTCATATGCTTTCATAATTTCCTCCTGTTTCCGCTGTCATGATGTTGGGGCAAAAGTCCCAACTATGATGTTTACCGCTCAATCCCGTCCCGGGCAGGCTGCCCCTTCTGGAACGGATGCTTTCTCATGCAGATTTCCGATACATAATCCGCCCGCGCAAGCAACTCCTCGTCCGGTCCCTGCCCGGTGAGAATGACCTCCAGCTTTTCCGGCTTGTGATCCAGAAAATCGAGCACCAATGCCTCGTCCAGAAGCCCCGCCCGGATGGTATAGATCACCTCGTCCAGAAACAGCACGTCAAACTGCTCATCCCGCGCCTTCTCCGTCACCATCTTTAGCTGCTGCGCATAAAACTGCCGCCGTTCCTTTTTTTCTTCCTCTGTCATCTGAAAGCTGAATTTCTCTTCCTCCAGCCCGTCCACGATCGTAATATTTTCAACCTTTTCAAGCACCTTCCGCTCGCTTGTGCGATTGTTTTTCATAAACTGGTAGATCAGCACCCTGTAGCCATATCCGGCTGCGCGCACGCAAAGCCCCATGCCAGTGGTCGTCTTGCCCTTACCGTCCCCGCAGTAAATATGAACCAGACCTGTCGTTTTCATTGCCATCTGCGATCTTCCTTTCCATCTGATTTTTCTAATATAAGCAGAGTCTCTACCTAAATAGTATATCACGCTTCTTTGTCTTTGCAATGACGTTTTCATCGCAACAATTACTTGACAAAAAAGAGAACCGGCGTTATTATTACCAATGGTAATTATCTTTGATAATAATTTAAGGAGATTTGGTATGACTGTTGAGAAAATAAAGGAGATGCTGGACGCCTGTTATCAGGCAAAACGGATCCGCGATATGCTTCCGCCACTGCCGGCGGGCGTTACGCCATCTTACATACAATATCTTGATGTTATTGAAAAGCTGGAATGCCGGGGCGTCCGGGTAAAGATTTCCGACATCAGCAGTGCGCTGGGACTTCCAAGACCGGGCGTGACCAGGACGGTCAAGGAAATGGAAAATAAGGGGTATCTGACGAAAATCGCGTCTGCGGAAGATGGGCGCATTATCTATATTTCCATGACAGAATCCGGGAAACAGTTGTCGTACAGATATAACGAGCAGTATTTCGGCGTCCTGGCGCCGCATCTTGCCGATATTTCCGAAGAGGACGCAGACTGTATGATCCGGATTATGGAAAAATTTTATCGTGGAACGTGTGAGTGGAGGGATTCTTTCTATGAATGAGAAAACAGATTTTACACAGGGCAGTATTTTGAAAAAGCTGGCATATTTTATGATCCCGATTTTAGGTGCGCTGGTGCTGCAGGCGGCATATGGGGCGGTGGATCTGCTGGTGGTGGGAAGATTCGGTTCCACCTCCGGGCTTTCCGCGGTTTCCACCGGCAGTCAGGTACTGAATCTTGTTACCTTTGTGGTTACGCAGCTTGCAATGGGCATTACCGTTCTGATCGCCCGCTATCTGGGAGAAAAGCGTTCGGAAGCGATCGGCCCGGTCATTGGCGGTGCAGAGGTTGTGTTTGCACTGATCTCTGCGGGGCTTTTTGTTCTGATGGTATGCTTTGCACGTCCGATCTCGGTCCTGATGCAGGCTCCGGCGGAGGCGGTCGATCTGACGTCCGGCTACGTGCGCATTTGCGGAAGCGGTATTTTCTTTATCGTGGCATATAATCTGCTTTCCTCTGTTTTCAGAGGTCTGGGAGACAGCAGATCGCCGCTGCTCTTTGTACTGATCGCCTGTGTGGTCAATGTGATCGGCGATCTGGCGTTGGTTGCCGGGCTGCACATGGATGCGGCCGGCGCGGCGCTTGCGACAGTTTTTGCGCAGGCGGTCAGCGTGGTGTGCGCCGTGGTAATGCTTGTGAAAAAAGGGCTTCCGTTTACCATTACCAAAAAAGATTTCCGGCTGAATCCGCAATGCCGGAAGTTTCTGGGCATCGGGCTGCCGCTGGCGCTGCAGGAATTTCTGACGCAGGTTTCTTTCCTGGCCCTGTGTGCGTTTGTGAACCGTCTTGGGCTGGAGGCTTCTTCCGGCTACGGTGTTGCCTGCAAGATTGTAAATTTTGCCATGCTGATTCCAAGCGCGCTGATGCAGTCGATGGCGTCCTTTGTTTCTCAGAATGTGGGAGCCGGAAATACAAAGCGGGCGAAACGCGCGATGTTTACCGGTATTGGCGTGGGACTGGTATTTGGTTGTGCCGTATTTGCCCTTGTTATGCTGAAAGGCGATGTGCTGGCGGGATTCTTCTCCACGGATGCTGCGGTTGTTCAGAAGGGATTTGAGTATCTGAAAGGCTTTGCGCCGGAAACGATCCTGACGGCTGTCCTGTTCAGCATGATCGGCTATTTTAACGGAAACGATAAGACGCTCTGGGTTATGGTGCAGGGGCTTGTCCAGACGCTTCTGGTACGGCTGCCAATGTCTTATTTTATGAGTATCCAGCCCAACGCCAGTCTGACCTGGATCGGGCTGGCAGCTCCGACATCTACAGCCGTGGGGATCTTATTAAATATTGTATTTTATATATACTTAAATAAGAAAACGCCGGGAAAGCGTGCTCAGAAAGCGTAGACTGTTTTCTATAATTATTGTGCAAATAATGTTACGAGATCCGCCGGTCGTCTGATCCGGAAATCCGGGTTTTCCACACTGCCAAATCCGTATTCTGCAAAGACGAAGGGAATCCCGGCCTCCCTGCAGGCGTCGGCGTCGCCCTGGGTATCGCCAACATACACCGGATCTGTTAGATTATTTTCGCGCATCAGCCGCAGGATGGACTGTCCCTTGGAGGTGCCGGTCTGTCCGAAGCAGAGATGATCTTTAAAATATTTGCCGTAACCGGTTTTTCGGAAAAGCAGCTCGATATAGCCGAGCTGACAGTTGCTTACAATGTAGAGCGGGTACTTTGCAGAGAGCGCTTTTAAGGCTTCCTCCAGTCCTTCGTATACCGTGCCCGGCTTTTTCTCAAGCTCCGCATGCTCCTGCCTGAAACACATTTCTGCGAGCGCGCGCTGGCGCTCATAGGGGATGGACGGGAGCAGCGTGGAAAAAATCACATCCATCGGTTTTCCGAAAAGCTGCTTTAGATCATCCGGCGTCACACGGACCGGCAGATCAGTGTTTTCGCTGATCGTGCGGTTATAGGCAACGGCAACCACATCTGTAGAATCCCAGATCGTTCCGTCTACATCAAAAATAATTCCATCCATGATTTCTCTCCTTATACGTCTTTATGATAGAGGGCGCGGCAGCAAAAACTGCCCGCAGGAATCCCGTTTGTGCGGAATTGCCCTCGGACAGTTTATCATAAAAAGAATGAAATCTCAACGGTATCCTACATTTCTAATATCACTGCCTGATAACCTGCAAGGTGCAGTGTCGTGCCGTCCGTGTCAAGCTGCTTTAGATTATTCAGCACTACGTTTTTATACGGCGCATCAAGCGTGACGGTCTGCGGCTCTTTCTGATAGTTTGCGATGACGAGCAGCGTCTGAGCTTCGCCGCGGCGGTAGAATGCCATCAGATTGTGACGGTCCTCCCACACCGGTTCCAGGTTTCCGCAAACGATGGTGTCCGCGTACTGCGGATTTTTGCGCAGCGCCGTCAGCTTTTTATAGTAGTTGAACACGGAATCTTCGCGGCTCATCTGCTCGGCGGCGTTGATCTGCGTGTAGTTTGGATTTATGCGCAGCCACGGTGTACCGCTTGTGAAACCAGCGTTTTCGCTGGCATCCCACTGGAATGGGGTACGGGCGTTGTCGCGGCTGAGACGGTTGACTGCTTTCAGCGCTTCTTTGGGGGAAAGGCCGGCTTTTAAGGCAACCTGGTATTCATCAAGCGTGCTGATATCGTTCACCTCGTCGATGGAGGCGAATGTGAGATTTTCCATGCCAAGCTCCTGTCCCTGGTAGAGGAAGGGAAGCCCTTTGAGCATGAAGGAAATCGTTCCGAGCATCTTTTTGCTCGCCTCGCAGCAGTCGCCCTCCGGGATGTAGCGGCTGACACCGCGCGGCTCGTCGTGATTCTCAATAATATTGGAAAGAAAACCGATATCCGCTATTTTGCGCTGACTCTCAAAGCAGCAGCGCTTGTAGTCATCTGGCGTGATCACCTGACTGTCATACCAGCCCTTTGCGCTTCCGCCGAAAATCGTCTCGTTAAAATCGAACATGGTGGAAAAACAGCCGTTATCGCCGATGAAATCCGGCAACTCATCCGGCTTTTCGTTAAACACCTCGCCGACGGAAAAGGCGTTGTGCGGCTTGAAGGTGTTATCCGACATTTCATGCAGGAAATCGAGAACGCCCTGCGCGTCTTCCAACATGTAGTGGATCGAGGAAAGTCCGTCCTCACGGTCGACCGGATAATCCTTAAACGGCAGCGCTTTTTTGATATTGATGATCGCGTCGATGCGGAATCCGGCAACGCCCTTGTCCAGCCACCAGTTGATCATCTTGTAGATTTCCTGACGCACTTTTGGATTTTCCCAGTTTAGATCCGGCTGCTTTTTGTGGAACACATGCAGGTAATATTTGTCGGTTCCCGGAATCTGTTCCCAGACCGGACCGCCGAAGTAAGAGCGCCAGTTGCACGGCAGCTTCCCGTCTTTGCATTCTTCAATATAAAAATATTTTCCGTAAGGACCGTCCGGATCGGCGAGCGCCTTTTGGAACCACTCATGCTCATCTGAGCAGTGATTTACCACCAGGTCAAGGACGATGTACATATCACGCTTTTTTGCCTCGGCAAGCAGTTCGTCCATATCCTCCATGGTTCCGAAGCGCGGGTCGATGTTGTAATAGTCGGAAATATCGTAGCCCTGATCCGCCAGCGGGGAACAGAAGCAGGGGGAGATCCAGACGATATCCACACCGAGATCCTTTAAATAATCGAGCTTTTCAATAATTCCGCGAAGGTCGCCGATACCATCTCCATTGGTATCGCGAAAGCTCTTCGGGTAAATCTGATAGGCAACCTTTCCGTGCCACCATTTTTTCTGCATAATCAAATCCTCCGTTCAAAATTGGTGAGAACCGGATGCGTCCCGTTCTGAATGATGAGTACAGTATAATTCCGCTGTGGACAAAAATCTTCTGCAAATATGACTAAAAATTACGAAATATTGACTTTCTCGCTCCCCTTCCGGTATTGCAGAGGCGTGCACCCGCACACCAGCCGGAAGGTACGCATAAAATTGCCCAGATTATTGAAGCCGCTTTCCAGTGCGATTTCTGTTACAGAATGGTCGGTTTCTTTTAGAAGGCGGCAGGCGTACCGGATACGCATCTCATTTAAATAGGTAATTGGCGGTCTGCCGATGATTTTTTTGAAGAAGCGGCAGAAATACTGCTCGTTCATATTTGCCTGGGCGGCAAGCTCCTGCATGGTGACTTTTTCAGTCATGTGCGCCTGCATGTAAGAGAGCGTTTTTTTGACGGTGTCCACCCGTCTGTCTGCTGTCATCTGGGAGGCGGCAAGAAGCTTCTGCTCGGAAAAGGCTGCAAAAATATTTAAAAGCGACGCTTTGGCGCGCATATATTGCGGGAGACTGCTTACACGATATTGGCTGCGGCGGCTGGAAGCATCGGAGGGAAGCCCGGCGGCATCTGCAATCTGCAGAAATTCGCGCTTCAGAACGGCGAAGCAGGGATTTTGGCGGAAAATCGGTCCCGGAAGCGACAGTGTGCCCTCCGACAGCGGCTGCACAAGCTTTTCCTGCACCGGGTCGGCGGCAAAAGTGCGCAGCATGGACAGAGAAAAGACGAACGCCATCTCCCGGTAATCCTTTTCTGAATAAATGTAGTGGAGGTCTCCGCTCTTTATCAGACAGAAGCACTCCTCTTCGATTTCATATTTTTCCATATTGATTTCCAGATGAAAACAGCCCTGCTCAAAATAAATAATCTCCAGCTCCTCATGCCAGTGATGCTTTACCAGAAACGGCATACCGGCAGGCGGCGCGGCGCTGTCCGCCTGGTAACAGGCACAGGGAAAAGCGGCGGTGCCGTGCAGACGGTTTTCTTTTAAGGGCGTGATGTCAGAATGCTTCATAGATACCTCCTTCCTGCACTTGTAATCAGGCAAAATAATCCGTCCGATATTGCGGGAAATGCTGACTCCGGCGGATTTTAGGGGTGGAGCGGTTGAAGAGACTGTATCATATATTGGGGATGCTGGCAAGAGTAATAACAGGATAAAAAGTGTGAAAGCTATCAGATCAATATTCATAAAATACTTGTACTTTTGAAAAAAGAGTGCTATGATGTTTGTAACTTCATAAGAGCAACAGGTGCAGAAAACGGCAAAGCCGCGATCTGTTAAAAGGGAAACAGGTGAAAATCCTGTACGATCTCGTCACTGTGAGCAGGGAGTGCAAAACAAAGCGCGTTTGGCGCAGTCACTGGGCAACCGGGAAGACAGTTTTTGCATGAGGATCTGCAAGCCAGGAAACCTGCCTGCTGCTGGTACGGGACCTGGGAAAACCGGTCCGGATCACGAGTAATTGATTGTACCGTTTTGCATGTTCTGCAGCCGCACGAATCTTTTACTTTTCCATGTAAAAGATTTTTTATTTTGTGGAAAATTTCCGCAGATTTCTGCCAGATAAGAAAGCGTGGAAAGCACATTTTTGCGGTTGTGTATGCTCCTTCTTCCGTGCCGGGTTACATTGCTGATGCAAAAATTTACATACATCAGAGACGGAACAGGATGTTTCGTCTAAAAAATCAAGGAGGATAAGAACATGAAAAACAAAGTATGGAAGCTGTTGGCAGCAGGTGTTGGTGCGGCAACTTTGATGATGGGCGCTGTAGGCGTACAGGCAGAGGATGCAACGGAAGCGGTGACGGAAGCTGTTTCAGAAGCAGCGGAGGATGCGACGGAGGCTGCTGCAGAAGAGGCTGAGGGAGAAGACGAGGAAAACTACGAGACCGGCGACGCTTCCAAGGATAATCCGAGAAACCAGGATGAGATCGGCGAAAAGGAGCTGCTGGTCGTAAGCTTTGGCACAAGCTTCAACGATAACCGTGTGGCAACCATCGGCGCGATCGAGAACGCTATGGAAGAAGCGTTCCCGGAATATTCTGTGAGAAGAGGCTTTACGGCACAGATCATCATCGACCATGTGAAGAACCGTGACGGCGAAGTGATCGACAACTTCGGCGAGGCGCTGAACAGAGCGATCGACAACGGCGTAAAGACGCTGGTTGTACAGCCGACGCATCTGATGAACGGTCTGGAGTACAACGATGTTATCGACGAGCTTGCGCAGTATGCAGAGGAGTTTGAGCAGGTAGCAGTCGGTGAACCGCTTCTTACCTCCGATGAGGACTATCAGGTTGTTATCAACGCGATCACAGAAGATACCAAGGCGCAGGACGACGGCGAGACCGCGATCGTATTCATGGGACACGGCACTGAGGCAGAGTCCAACCAGATCTATGCAACCATGCAGGAAAAGCTGACAGAAGCAGGTTTCGCAAACTACTTTGTAGGTACGGTAGAAGCAAGCCCGTCGCTGGACGATGTGCTTGCAGCAGTACAGGCAGGCGAGTATAAGAAGGTAGTTCTTCAGCCGCTGATGATCGTTGCGGGCGACCACGCAAACAACGATATGGCAGGCGACGAGGACGGCGCATGGAAAAAGACATTTGAGGATGCCGGGTACGAAGTAACCTGCAATCTGAAGGGTCTCGGCGAGATGCCGGCGATCCAGGAGCTGCTGGTTGCACATGCGCAGGCAGCAATCGACAGCCTTGCTGAGTAAGAGATTATGAAAGCTGTGCTTCCGTTCGGGAGCGTGACGGGGCGATGTACGGGCTTTCAAAGTAAGGAACAGAAGGGATATCATCATGAAAAAATTTAAGGCAACGGTGCTGGCTGCGGTTCTCGCAGCCGGTATGATGAGCACACTGGGATGTGCCGAGGAAACAGAGGCTGTGACGGAAGCTGTGACAGAAGCAGCGGAGGGCAGCACGGAGAGCCAGGTGGCGTCGAAGGAGGAAATGGCTCCGGTTGAGGACATTGTGACCGACGACATGGTGCCGGTCTATGCGGATAGCATCAAAGATGGCGTTTACAGCATTAAGGTGGACTCCAGCTCGTCCATGTTCAGTATTGAGGAATGCGAGCTGACGGTGGCGGACGGGAAAATGACCGCTGTCATGACGATGGGCGGAACTGGCTATCTGTATCTCTACATGGGAACCGGCGAGGAGGCTGTCGCTGCGACGGAGGAAGATTACATACCGTTTGTGGAAAATGAAGAGGGTGCGCACACCTTTGAGGTGCCGGTGGAAGCGCTCGATATGGGCGTGGACTGTGCGGCGTTCAGCAAGAAGAAAGAAAAATGGTACGATCGCACGCTGGTATTCCGTGCGGACTCCCTGCCGCAGGATGCTTTTGCGGAAGGAACGATCACGGCGCTTGCAGATTTAGGTCTGGAGGACGGCAGCTATCAGATCGAGGTTTCTCTGGAGGGCGGTTCCGGCAGAGCTACGGTGGAATCCCCGGCGGCGCTTACCGTTGCGGACGGCGCGGCAACAGCTACGATCATCTGGAGCAGCAATTCCTACGATTATATGATCGTAAATGATGAAAAGCTTGAGCCGGTTACGATGGAGGAGCACTCGACCTTTGAGATCCCGGTGACGGGCTTCGACTGGAAGATGCCGGTGGTTGCGGATACGATCGCGATGAGCACCCCGCATGAGATTGAATACACCCTGTGTTTTGATTCAGCAACAATTGAAAAGGCGGAATAATGAAAAAGATTATCTGTTTTTTTCGGACATTTTTGATATCCATGCTTCTGCTGTCCGGCGGCGCTGTCTTAGCGCCGCCGACAGTCGGGGCGGCAGATACGGTGCCGGATTTTGGCAGTATGGAGGCGGAGCGCAGCATGGAGCTTCTCTATGCTGAGCAGTTTTCGGTAGATTATTATGAGGGCGGCTATGCTTTGATCACGATCAAAGAGGGCGGCCGTTTTCTTGTTGTGCCGGATGGCCTGCCGGTGCCGGAAAATCTGGATGCAGACATCGCGGTGATCCGGAAGCCTTTGCAGAACATCTATCTTGTCGCCACATCGGCAATGGATCTTTTCTGTGCTCTGGACGGCACCGACGCGATCGGCCTGTCGGGAACGGACGCTTCCGGATGGTACGTAGAGAAAGCACGCGAGGAAATGGAAAACGGCAATATTCTTTATGCCGGAAAATACAGCGCGCCCGATTATGAGCTGATCCTCTCGAAGGGCTGCGACCTGGCGATAGAATCGACCATGATCTACCACTCGCCGGAGGTGAAGGAAAAGCTGGAGAGCTTTGGGATCCCGGTGCTGGTGGAGCGTTCCAGCTATGAGACGCATCCGCTCGGAAGGACCGAGTGGCTGAAGCTTTACTCCGTTCTTCTCGGCAAAGGGGAGCAGGCGGAGGAACTGTTTGCAGAGCAGGCAGAGAAGCTGGAAGCGGTGTCGTCAGAAGAAAATACCGGGAAAACGGTAGCGTTTTTTTATATCAGCTCCAACGGTTATGTGAACGTAAGAAAGAGCAGCGATTACGTGGCAAAGATGATCGAACTGGCGGGCGGAAAATATATTTTTGACGATCTGGGCGATTCGGAAAACGCGCTTTCCACCATGAACATGCAGATGGAGGAATTTTACGCGAAGGCGAAGGACGCCGATTATCTGATCTACAACAGCACGATTGACGGCGAGCTTTACACGCTGGACGAATTGTTTGCGAAAAGCAATCTGCTGAAGGATTTTAAGGCGGTACAGAACGGGAATGTTTACTGCACCGGAAAGAATCTTTTCCAGGAGACGATGGGGCTTGGCACCATGATCGCCGACATTCACACGATGCTCACGAGCGAAACGGGAGCGGATGAATTTACGTATATGCACAGGCTGAAATAATGCAGCAGTTCAGATGGAATGTTCTGCTGCGGGAGAACAACGTCTGTCCGGCCGGGACAGACAGGATTTGATTTAACAGCGGTAAGGAGCGCGGAAAGCATGAAGCATAAATCTTATATCCGGTATCAGATTTCTTTTATTTTACTATTTGTTCTGCTTGCCGTGCTGTTTTTCTGGAACATCAATTCCGGCAGCATTCAGCTGTCGGCAAAAGAGGTCTGGGATATTATCGTGCACCGGACCGGGGAGGATACCGCCTATAATATCATCTGGGAAATCCGGCTGCCGCGCATTCTGGCGGCGGTTATTCTGGGCGGTGCACTCTCCGTGTCCGGTTTTCTTCTGCAGACCTTTTTCAATAATCCGATTGCGGGACCGTTCGTGCTCGGCATTTCCTCCGGCGCGAAGCTGGTGGTCGCGCTGGTTATGATCTATCTGCTTGGCAGGGGGCTTGTGGCGAGTTCGCAGGTGATGATCCTCGCCGCCTTTGCCGGTTCCATGATTTCCATGGGCTTTATCCTGCTGATCTCTCGCAAGATACACAGCATGTCCATGCTGGTGATCGGCGGCGTAATGATCGGCTATATCTGCTCCGCAGTCACGGATTTCGTGGTGACGTTTGCGGACGATTCCAACATTGTCAATCTGCATAACTGGTCGATGGGCAGTTTCTCCGGCATGTCATGGGACAATATCTCCGTGATGTCGGCAGTGGTTTTTGTGTCGCTTGCCATCACGTTTCTGATGTCGAAGCCGATCGGGGCATACCAGCTCGGCGAAGTCTACGCGCGCAATATGGGCGTCAACATCAAGCTATTCCGCGTGCAGTTGATTTTGCTGTCCAGCATTCTGTCGGCGTGCGTTACCGCCTTTGCAGGTCCGATCTCCTTTGTGGGGATCGCCGTCCCGCATCTCATCAAGAGCCTGCTGAAAACGGCGAAGCCGATCCTGGTGATCCCGGCGTGCTTTCTGGGCGGCGCAGTCTTTTGCCTTTTCTGCGACATGATCGCCCGGACGGTATTTGCCCCCACCGAGCTGTCCATCAGCTCCGTGACAGCGATCTTCGGCGCGCCAGTCGTCATCTATGCGATGTTCGCGCAAAAATCAAGCCGTGCGAAAATGGACTGATGTCTATGCGGCTGCTTGCAGACGCAAGAGACAACAGAGGGGAGTTTTTTATGGACAATTTCTATATTTATACAGACCACATGACGGTCGGCTACAACGGCAGACCTCTGATCCGCGATATTGAAATCAGGGTGCGCCGCGGGGAGATTCTTACCCTCATTGGTCCAAACGGCGCCGGAAAATCAACCATTTTAAAGAGCATTACGAAACAGCTTTCCCTGATTGGCGGCACGGTTTATCTGGAGCAGAAAAATATGAAAGCGATGTCGGACAAAGAGCTTTCGCGCAAGCTGTCGGTGGTGATGACGGACCGCATCCGGCCGGAGCTGATGACCTGCGAGGACGTGGTGGCGGCGGGGCGCTATCCGTACACGGGACGGCTGGGGATCCTGTCGGACAATGACCGGAAAATCGTGCAGGAATCTATGGAGCTGGTACACGCGCAAGAGTTAAAAGACTGCGATTTTACGCAGATCAGTGACGGTCAGCGCCAGCGTATTCTGCTTGCCAAGGCAATCTGCCAGGAGCCGGAAATTATCATTCTGGATGAACCGACTTCGTTTCTGGATATCCGGCATAAGCTGGAGCTGCTGACTATTTTAAAAAAGCTTGTGCGTGAGAAGCAGATCGCGGTCATCATGTCGCTGCACGAGCTGGACCTTGCGCAGAAAATATCCGATACCGTCATCTGCGTGCATGGGGATAAGATTGATAAATACGGGACGCCGGAGGAAATTTTTACGGACAGCTATATCCATAAGCTGTATGGGTTGACAAGCGGCAGCTATAACGCGGATTTCGGCTGCCTGGAAATGGAGCCGCCGCACGGCAGACCGGAAATCTTTGTGATCGGCGGGAACGGGAGCGGTATTGCACAGTACCGCAGACTGGCGCGCGACGGCGTGCCGTTTGCTGCCGGTATTCTTCATGAAAATGATGTCGACTATGAGGTGGCGAAAGCGCTGGCGGCAGAGGTAGTCTGTGAAAAAGCCTTCGAACCGGTCAGCGGGGAAACATACCAGAGGGCTCTTGCCGTCATGAAGAAATGCCGTCAGGTGCTCTGCTGCCTGCAGGAATTCGGAACCCTGAACCAGAAAAACAGGGAGCTTCTGGAGGAAGCAAAGCGGCTGGGAATGGAAATCGGGTGTTGATACCCGCTGGAAGCGGAATTATAATTCTGTTTTTGACAGTTGAGGAAAAATAAAATCGCTGCAATGCCTGAAAATATGGGCAATTTCAAAAAACAGTTGACCCGGATATTTCGGGGGGGGGGTATAATGATTTTGGAAATGAAAAAATACAGGATATTTCCGAGATCAAAGAGGGAGGAACGTACTGTGAAAAAGAAATTAATGACACTTGTATTGTGCGCGGGACTGACATTTGCGGCGCCGTTTGGATGCCTGGCTGCAGAGGAAGCGCCTGCGGAAGCCGCAGGTGAAGAAACGCCGGCAGAGACAGAGAGTGCGGCGGCAGAAGCTGCGGAGGTCGGCGCATATGGGATTACAGATGCCCAGCAGGAGGCTCTTGTGGAGTCTGTGAAAACATCGGTAAAAGAAGGGTTTCTGGATCTCTATCAGATTGCGGAGACAGATTTTCAGCTTACGCCTTACAGTATGGAGGATGCGGCAAACTATGAACAAGACGGCACCTATACGGGAGAGGATCCTTATGAGAGCGCAAGAATGTGGCAGGCGATTGAGGATGCAATTCTCGAAGCAGATGATATAGGTGTATTCATGAATACGGCGCTTGCGGTTGGAATGGACCGAACGGAACTAGCTGATATGATAGTAGAGATGAAGGATCCCGCTTTTGAGGAGGATATGGACACTCAGGCACACAAGAATGGCCACTGGTATGATACTATAACCGGAGAAAAGTATGATCTGGCCAATTCCATATATACAGGAATCGCAAAATATCTTAACGGACTTTCTTCGGAAGAGCGCGCGCAGGTTTTGGCGGGACTGTACGATACATTTGTCGGAGCGAACGAGGATGTACAGGACGTGAACGGAAACTATCTTTCGACTCTGACGCTTTTTGATAAAGTGATCTGTGAAAATATTCAATTTTGAAGGCATATAAGAATTCCCCCGCTCAAGTGTGAAGAGCACTGAGCAGGGGAATTCTTATATGGGAGTTTGATTCTTTTTACAGCCTTCCCATTTTTTTCTGCATGCCTGAGTGGTACCAGGAAAAATAAGCGATTGACTTCCGCACGTCCCTTTTGTATTATAAAAAGAGTTAGGTATAACTAATTGACGATGCAACAGGGAAGAACAGCTCAGAATGTCCGGGCTGTTCCGGGCAGAGACAGAAACGGGGCGGGATTGTGACACAGACAAGAAGCGTGAGCTGGCAGGACGATAAAATAAAGATGGCGGTGTATGAGCCATTTCCGGGGGTGCAGGTGATGAAGGTCTCCGTGCGTGCGCCTGGTTTTATAGAGGAGCGCAGAAAAAGCAACCGGCTGGAAATCAATTTCTGCGTAAGCGGCAGGTTTGAGTGCGAGTTTACAAAACGGGACATCGCTATATTAAAGCCGGGCGATATGGCAATCAGTCTGTTTGACGGAGAGAACGGAATAAACTCATACTCCCGGTTTCCGATGGATTTCTACGAGGGTATCAGCATACTTCTGGATTGCGATATCGCAGAGGAATGGCTGAAGGAGCATCTGGAGGTTTTCGACATCCATCTGCAGATATTAAGAGAGAGGCTGCTGGAAGCGCACTGGTATTGGGCGGGAGAGGCGGGAACTCGCTGCGAGCACGTGTTCCGGGAGCTTTATGACAGCATTGCGTACGAAGAGACCGCCTATATCCGGCTGAAAACGGCGGAGCTTTTCCTGCTGTTGTGCCGGTCTGTGCAGCCGCAGCGGGAAAACGGTTATCTTCCGGGAGGACAGGTGGAACTGGTGAAGCATATCCGGGACCACATGATCACAGACAGCGAGGGTTACTCTTCCACGGAACAGCTCGCCAGAGAGCACGGGATGACGTCCGCGCAGCTTCAGAAGCTGTTCCGGGAGATTTACGGGATGCCGATTTACCGGTATCTGAAGGAATACCGTCTGGAGCGGGCGGCAGTAGAGCTGATAAATACCAGTAATCCGGTGATGGAGGTTGCTTTAAACGCAGGCTTTACCAATGCCAGCAAATTTTCAGAAGGATTCCGGAAGCGGTATAAAATGACGCCCACCGCATACCGGAAGCAGTATAATTTAAATAGAAAACGGGATAGTTCTGTGAAAATGGAGTAGAAAAAGGAAAGACGTCTGCGTATAATATTCTTCAAAAGTTAGTATTAACTAACCAAAAAAGGAGGACATAAGTTTGAAACAAAAAAGTAGTGGATAGACAAGATAAAAAGATACAGCAAACAAGCCATCTTTCGGTGGCTGAAAAATTAAATATAGACACAACACTAATCAAGAAACAGGAATAGCCTCATCTTTGATGATGTAGCCACGTTGTTTAAGCAGATTAAGTGCCTGTGAAGTAGTCAGTATCTTTGATTCGTTCACAGGACGTGATTCGAGGAAACCCTCTGGTGTATATGACTTTAAATCTGTCAGTATGTGCCAGATAGCGGTCAGGATCATACGACAGATGGCAATGATAGCTTTCTTATGACCACGTCGTGCTTTTATACGTCGATAACGGGTAGTAAATTCAGGATGTTTTTTCGATTTGATCAAAGCATTTGCAACTTGCACCAAAACTGGTTTAAAATAAGAACCAGCACGGGAAATCCTGGTGGATTTGATTTTACGATTGCTTTGGTCATTGCGGGGACAACATCCAGCCCATGAAACGAGGTTTTTAGCTGTGGGGAAGACAGACATATCACCTCCGATTTCAGAGAGCACCTGAATCGCAGTCAATGGGTTCTTATCGAATCCTGGTACGGTTCGAATAAGAGCAAGGATTTCTTCGTATTTATCACTGAGACGAAAGATTTCCCGTTCTATTTCTGCTTTGTGTACTTCTAATTCATCGATGTGATTTAAGCATTGTCTGAGTTTTACGGCTTGTTCCGCAGAGATAGCACCATCGACAGCAGCCTGTATTTCTTCGATAGGAGTCTTACATCTGCCGTCTACGAACGGTGTTACATCAAAAGTTTCTCCTGGGTGTTGTAAAATCTGTTCCGTGATGGAACGGGAAGATTTACCAAATATATCAGAGAAGACATCATCTAATTTTAAGTTCGATACAGTAAGGCAGTTATGAGCACGATTCTTCTCACTGGTGATCATGCAGGTGAGCTTGAAACGGTATCTTACCAAATCTCTTAATTCACGGATGTCAGCAGGCGGGATAAAAGAAGCGTTTACCATACCGCACATGTATAGATCACAAATCCATTTGGCATCCTTACGATCTGTCTTATTGCCTTTTTGAGGCTTGGTATATTTGGGATGAGAAAGAGTAACCCAGATGTTATTCTTCTCCAGGATATTAAAAACAGGGATCCAATACTTACCGGTAGATTCCATGCAAACATCATTACAGTTATACTTGACAAGCCAGTCACACAACTCCTGTAATCCTTTCGTGAAGGAAGAAAACCGAGCCTGCTTATATTCAGTACGTTTGTTGGAATCAGTAATACCGATGCAGGCAAAGATCCATGTTTTGTGGACATCAAGTCCACAGCAATTATTTTTAAGAATTTTAAACGACAATCAAATAACCTCCTGAGATTTATAGTCATAAAACTGACAGTGACTGGTCATCCGGCAAAATCGAGTCGACTTTGGAAGAGATAAGTTTACGGGCTACTGTTATGCGCCATTCATTGATGCCTTAACGGATGACCGACAACAAATAAAAATGCGAGGTCGCCGCTATACAGCCCCGCCACTCACCTCCACGTGTTCTGTAGTGTGCCAGTCTTATAAAGTAAATATATCAGAAGGAAGATGGGTTAGAAAAGTGAAAGGTAGCCAATTTGTTTCATGACGCATTGGTGCCTTTCGCAGAAAGGCGGATTATATATATGAAAAAGAAAAATCTGGCGTATTTACTTTGCAGCGCAATGATGCTTACCGCGACGGCGGGATTTACGGCAGGCGCAGAAGAGACGGAGACAGAAGCTGTCGTGGAGGCGGAGAGCGCCGGGGAAACGGAAGGCGAACAGTCGGCGGAGGAGGTACAGGATGCAGACTTCCTCAGTAAGATACAGGGCAGCTATATCGAGCTGTTCCCGGAAATGGCAAAAGAAGAATACCGCGATATCTGGCTGGAAGAAACCGGAGCGATTGTCGGGGAGGACAAGGCGGAGGAGACCACAGATATGCTGCTTGGCATGTGTATGGCGGAAATTTACGGGCAGGAAGCCATCGACGCTTATGCAGAGGACCCGGACAGCATGGCGTTTGACTGCTACTTCCTTGGCGGCGTCAGCGAATTTACAGTAGACGGGGATACCATCAGCGGCGTTGACGAAGAAGGAAACGAGGTTTTCAGCCATACATACGATTATCTGGAAACAGATGAAAACGGATTTTATCTCTATCAGAGCGAGGATGCGGACGCCGGACAGTTCACCTATTTCGCCTTCGCGCCGGACACGATGGACGAAACCTGGCATCTGGAATTCCGTTACTCGGAGGATTTAAGCGATTTGGCAAGCTGGTATGAAGGCGCGTATGCATACTGGAATGTAGGGGCAATCGCGGCGGACTACGACGCGGAAGATATGGAGAATGCCATTCATCTGTTTGCGACAGAGAATCTGGAATAATATGGGGTCGCCCTGGGGACAGAGAAATCCTTTGCTCGGGAATTTACACGCAGAGGATTTCCTGTCAGCGGTGAATAGCCTGTTGGTAAAACTATTTATGACGCAGAATTTTATTCCCGCGAGCAATGAGCCAAGTGCCGTGCTTGCACAAGCATTTGGCGAATGCCGCGAGGGTCAAAGACTAATTAATTTCAAATTCCTGGTCAGGCGTAACAGTTGTATAGGCAGTCAGGCGGGCACTTGGCATTGCGCCGGCATTTGATACCTGCATGGAATGTTACCGGAGCAGCCTGGAAATCTGTGCTTATGGTTCCGTCAGAAGCTCAGATTTTGGAATGCATCCCTTAAATTCTGTTGCGATATGTCAGAGTATTGGTTATAATAAAAACAGTAGCAGAAGCGATAGGAGGGGTGTCTATGTGTACGAAGAATGAACTGGAGCACATCATACAGCAACTGGCACAGATATACCATTCCGTTTATGGCAGAAATCTTGTCCAGGTGATTTTATATGGATCTTATGCAAGGGGAGACTACGATAGTGAGTCGGATGTGGATATTGTTGCAATCGTGCATGGTGAGCGGACGGTATTACAGGAACAGTTAAAGCAGGTATGGGATGCGTCCAGCGAGCTGGAACTGGAATACGATACGGTGCTCTCTCCTACGGTAATTCCATATGAAGAATTTGAGCGGTACAGGGAAGACTTACCGTATTATCGTAATATTGCACAAGAAGGGGTGGTAGTCGTTGCCTGATAATAGAAAAGAATTGATGAATTACCGTCTTGAAAGTGCAAAAGAGCAGTATGGAAAAGCGGAAGAATTTTTAAGCATTTATTTGGCGGGATATGAAAGAATGAATTTCATATCTTGCTTTTTGTTTTGAAGGAAATGGTTTGGATAAGGAAGCGATTCAGACATATTACGGAAGTCGCGTTGCGGAGCGGGAGGATGTGTATTTAAAGAATGACCCAGTACTACCCAGTATGACACGTCTGGGAATGGAAGTTGGGTGGGACACGTCTGGGAATGGAAGTTGGGTGTTGACATCTGCCGGAAATGAAATTATAATGGCAGAAACAAACGGTTATCGGAAAGGAGAAGAAATGAAGAAATAACAGACTTTTTGTAACAGAAAAGATGTCCGGGTGTTCTGCAGGTTGCTGCAGACAGATGTTTTTTTGTTGCCATGCATACGACAAAAACATCCAGTGGACGTTTTTTAGTTGCCATGCATCCGAAGGGAGCTGCCGGTGGCAGGTCCTGTAGGTGTTGCCGGAAGTGGGGTTATGTTCATTTCTTCTCTTTTTTCATGCGTGGATAAGGCGTCCGCCTGCGCCGCAGCGCGGGATAGACGCCCGGCGGTTAAACATATACACGCCGGTAAGCCTTTGCCGACTGACAATGCGTGCGGCGGGTTTCTGCCAGACAGACAAACCGCGCTGGCATACTTTCCAGTGCACGCTGGGGCGTTGTTCAGATGAAAACAGAGAAAGAAAATACCGGTGAGCATCCCTCCTCTGGCATCAGCTATTATGCCAGGGAGGGATTTTTATGTCACAGATAAGCGTATCAGATCTTACCTTCTGTTATGAAGGAAGCTTTGACAATATTTTTGAAAACGTATCTTTTTCCATTGACACAGACTGGAAGCTGGGCTTTGTCGGGCGCAACGGAAAAGGAAAAACCACTTTTCTGAAGCTGCTGCAGGGAGAAATGGAATACCGGGGGACAATCAGCGCTTCCACCGCCTTCGATTATTTTCCGTACCAGGTGGACGAACGGCGGCAGAGAGCGTGCTGGGGTGAAATTCTGGAAGAGATCCGGCCGGACTGCGAGCTGTGGCGGGTAATCTGCGAGCTTGACAGACTGCAGGCGCCGGCGGAGGTGCTTTACCGGCCGTTTTATACGTTAAGCTACGGGGAGCGCACAAAGGTGATGCTGGCAATCCTCTTTTCGCGTGAAAATTATTTTCTGCTGATTGACGAGCCGACTAATCATCTGGATGCAAAGGCGCGGGAGCTTGTGAAAGCGTATCTGCGCAGCAAAAAGGGTTTTATTCTGGTGTCCCATGACCGCGATCTGCTGGATGCGTGTGTGGATCATGTGCTGGCGCTCAACCGCAGAACCATTGAGGTACAGAGCGGAAACTTTTCCACCTGGTGGGAAAACAGGGAGCGCAGGGACGCTTTTTGCAGGGCGGAAAATGAGAAGCATCAGAAGGAAATAAAGGCGCTTGGCAGAGCGGCGGAGCGCGCGCAGAGGTGGGCGGAGGCGAATGAGAGGAGCAAAATTGGATTCGACCCGGCCCGGGAGCACGACCGCGGCAACGGCACGCGCCCGTATATCGGGGCAAAAACGAAAAAAATGCAGCGCCGGGTAAAAAATCTGCAGACGCGGATCGACAGTGAGATCGTGCAGAAAGAGGGACTTCTGCAGGATGTGGAAAATCCGGCAGAGCTGAAGCTGATGCCGCTCTCCTTCCGCCGGGAGGTGCTCGTGCGGGCGCGCGACTACACGCTTGCTTACGAAAATGGTGATGGAAGCTGCCACATAGTTTTCGACAAGCTCTGCTTTGAGCTGCGACGGGGCGAGCGGGTCTTCCTGAACGGGAGCAATGGCTGCGGAAAATCAAGCCTTTTGAAGGCAATTCTGGCACAGCAGGAGCAGAAGAACGGCAATGTGGTCGCCGGATATGAAAGGAAAGAACGGAACCGCGCGGAAACAGATGGTGAGAATATGTGGCGTGGGGAGATGGATCGCACGAATGCATGGCACGGGAAAACGGACCGCGCGGATGAATGGCGCGGGAAAACGGATTGCGCAGGCATACGGGAGAACGGGCTGCTGGAGATCCCCTCCGGACTGCGCATTTCTTACGTCAGCCAGGATACGTCTTTTCTGCACGGGGATATCGGCAGCTTCTGCGCACAGCAGCGTCTGGAGGAAAGCCTGTTTAAGGCGGTATTGCGGCAGCTTGATATGGAGCGTGCGCAGTTTGCGAAAAATATGGAGGATTTCTCAGAGGGGCAGAAAAAGAAGGTACTGCTTGCGGCAAGCCTGCTTCAGCAGGCGCATCTCTATATCTGGGATGAGCCGCTGAATTATATCGATGTTTTCACAAGAATGCAGATAGAGGAGCTGATTCTGAAATTTGCGCCGACCATGCTGATCGTGGAGCATGATGTGCGTTTCCGGGAGCGGATCGCCACGAAAATTGTGGACTTGTAAAGAGCGACCGGGGAGTCGGGGGCCACGATGCAGGCATATGGAGCATCAGGCTGGTAGTGATGAAGGCATACGGGGCATCAGGCTGGTGGTGATGAAGGCATACGGGGCATCAAGCTGGCAGGGATGCCGGCATGGGGAATTTGCTTCTCGCTGCAGCCGGAGCAACATAAATATCAGCCCGGCTCAGGCGCCAGGATACCGTTGAGAGATTTCCGCATAGTTTCAGAGATAAAACGGACGGTGGCTTCCCGGTTACGCGAGGAGCCATCCTTCAGCCAGTTTATCAGGATTCCGGCAATCGCCTCCGTGTAAAACTCTGTTACAAACTGACGGTAATCATCCTCCAGCTTCAAATGAAAATTCTCTTCCGCGGACTGTATGAGGGAAGAAATGATACCGGTAAATTCCGGATAAAAGAAACGCTTCATCTCCTCGCGCCCGATGGAATCGTAGGCGCAGTTTAATATGTGATCGTTTGCTTCCACATAATCCATCACAAAATTAATCGCTTCTTCATAATCTGTAATCAAATCAAACTGCTTTACCACTTCGATCGCTTCTGTTTCCAGCATCCAGCGCAGCAGCGCATAAATATCCTCAAAATGATAATAGAAGGTATTCCGGTTGATATCACAGTCGGCGATCAGCTCGCTGACCGTAATTTTGGAAAACGGCTTCTTTGCCATAAATTTTTTCAGAGACGCCGCCAGCATTTTTTTTGTGTTCAGTGAGATCTCGTAATGCTTCATATACTTTCCTCCTACTCATTTATTATACAGATGTCTGATGGATTTTCAAGAATCCACAAAAAATTTATTAGACAAATTTCAAATTATGTCTGGTTATGCACATTTGGCGCCGTCTGTCCATTCCAAATGGCGGAAAATTACGTTATGCTTATTCCCGAAAACGAGAAAAGGGGTATGTCTGATGAAAAAATTTTATACCGGAGTGGTAAAGTGCCGCAAAGCGATTTTGGTATTGTTTATTGCGGCGGCAATCGCCGGTCTGTTTCTCAGCAGACTGGTGTCAGTAAACTACGATATTACCGATTATCTTCCTCCGGATTCACCGTCCACGGTGGCGCTGGATGTGATGGGGGAGGAATTTGACGGCGGGATTCCGAACGCCCGCGTGATGATTCGCGATGTGTCAGTCGTGCAGGCGCTGGAATACAAGGAAAAGCTGAAGCAGATTGACGGCGTGCAGGAGGTTACCTGGCTGGACGATGTCGTGGACGTGCGCGAGCCGCTGGAGATGCAGGAGACGGATACGGTGGAAGCATACTATAAAGACGATACGGCGTTGTTTACCGTTACCGTCGAGGAGGAAAAGCGACTGGAAGCGGTAGAAGCCATGCGTGAGCTTGTAGGGGAGAACGGTGCGCTGACCGGAAACGCGGTTTCCACGGCAACGGCAACGACGGATACGGTGGTGGAAATTTCCAGAATCGTAGTAGTCGCGGTATTGTTTGTACTGCTGGTGCTGATTCTGACAACAAATTCCTGGGTAGAACCGCTGATTGTGCTGGGCGGTCTTGGCGTCGCTATTTTAATCAACAACGGGTCGAATCTCATCTTCGGGGAGATTTCCTTTGTGACGAACGCCGCCGGAAGTATTTTGCAGCTTGCGGTATCGCTGGATTATTCCGTATTTCTGATTCACCGGTTTGAGGAATGCCGGCAAACAAATCCGGATGTCGAAGAAGCGATGGTTGATGCTCTGTGCAAATCCACGGGCTCGATTCTTTCCAGCGGTCTGACGACGGTAATCGGCTTTGTTGCACTCTGCCTGATGCGTTTCCTGCTGGGGCCGGACCTTGGTCTTGCGCTGGCAAAGGGCGTGGCGCTCAGTCTGGTTACGGTGTTTATCTTTATGCCGGCGCTGATTTTATCGCTGCACAAGTTGATGGATAAAACGCGTCATAAGGATTTTATGCCGTCCTTCCGCGGCTTTGGACGTCTGGTACAGAAGATGATGCTGCCGCTGGTGTGTGTGTTCCTGGTTCTGGTTGTGCCTTCCTACCTGGCATCAAATTCGAACAGCTATTACTATGGTTCCAGCCATATGTTTAATGAAGAGACCCGGATGGGAAAGGACATCGCGCAGGTTGAGGCGGTTTTCGGACAGAGCGACAGCTATGTACTGCTGGTGCCGACGGGTCAGACCGCGGTGGAGAAGGAGCTGTCGGATGAGCTGCACACGCTGCCGGAGATAACAGGAATTATTTCTTATGTGGATATGGCGGGCTCGGAAATTCCCACGGAGTTTCTGGATGCGGACACACTGGCGCAGCTGCAGTCTGATAATTACAGCCGGATGGTGCTTTCCGTGGACGCCGACTACGAGGGCGAGGAAACCTTCCGGCTGGTGGAGCAGATACGGGAGATTGCGGAAAAATATTATCCGGGCACCTATTATCTGGCGGGCGAGGGCGTCAGCTCTTATGACCTGATGAATACGGTGACGGCGGATATGGTGAAGGTAAACGCCATTGCCATTGGCGCGGTGCTTGTGGTACTGCTGATATTGCAGAAATCCATTGTACTGCCGGTAATCCTGGTGCTGTGCATTGAGACGGCTATCTGGATCAATCTTTCTATACCGTATTTTGCAGGTGATATCGTATTCTACATTGCGTACCTGATCATCAGTTCCATCCAGCTTGGCGCGACCGTGGATTATGCGATCCTGTTTTCCGACCGCTACCGGGAAGCCCGGGTGACGCATTCCAAAAAGGATGCGATTGTGGAGACTATTTCTGCGGTTATGGTATCGGTGCTGACATCGGGCAGCGTACTGACGGTGGTGGGCTTTCTGCTCGGCAAAATGTCCTCCAACGGACTGCTTGCGCAGCTTGGTATGTTCCTCGGCGTCGGGGCGATCTGCTCGCTGGTGATTGTTCTTTTTGTCCTGCCGGGATTCTTATACCTGCTGGACGGGTTATTTATGAAGAAGGGCGCAAAGGAGCACAAATCCCGCGCCCATGCGAAAAAACATGATGTGCAGGCTGGTTAAACAAAATATTTCAGAAGGGAGAAAAGCATTATGAACCGAAACAGAAACTATAAGAAAACGATAGCGGCGGCGCTTTGCGTGGCGTTGTCCGCGGAAGCGGTCGTTCCGGCGTTCGCAGCCGGAGCCATAGAAGATAAAGATGAAAATGTGTATGTCAACTTAAACCAGGATGGCAGTGTCTCCGGAATTTATGTGGTAAATGAATACACACTCGGAGCGGACACGGAGATTGTGGACTATGGAGATTATTCCGCTGTAAAGAATCTTTCTACGGAGGATGAAATTCTTCTGGAGGACGGCAAAGTGACCGTAAACGCGGCAAAGGGAAAATTTCTTTATCAAGGCGACATGGCGGATACAACGCTGCCCTGGCTGATTGACATTTCCTATACGCTGGACGGCAAAGAAATTACCGCGGAAGAGCTTCCTGGCAAAAGCGGAGCGCTTAAAATTTCGGTGTCGGTGAAGGACAATCCGGCTTCGGACGACGAGTTTTTTGACAATTATCTGATGCAGGCGACGGTGACGCTGGATACGGAGAAATGCAGCAATATCCGGGCGGACGGCGCCACAGAGGCAAACGTCGGCAAGGACCGTCAGATTTTATATAACATCATGGCGGGGCAGGAAAAGGAATTTACGATAAGCGCCGACGTGACAGAGTTTGAGATGGATGCGCTTTCCTTCCAGGCGGTGCCGATGTCTTTTGATATTGATGTAGATTCTCTGGACACAAGCTCGATTACGGAAAAAACGGATGAGATCAAGGATGCGGCGGAGGAATTTGACGATGGAGCGGGCGAACTGGACGATGGAGCGCAGGAGCTTCTGGACGGCGTAGAGGAACTGAAAGACGGTGCAGATGAACTGAAGGACGGCGCTTCTGATTTAAACAGCGGCACGGGCGAACTGGTATCCGGAGCGGGCGAGCTGTCCTCCGGTACCGGTGAGCTGGTTTCCGGGGCAAATGAGCTGTATTCCGGAGCGGCTTCCTTAAACAGCGGACTGAAATCATTAAACAGTGGTGCAAAGTCTTTGAATAAGGGTATCCAGAGCGCTGCGTCGGGCGCACAGGCTGCGCAGAAGGGCGCGAAGGAGCTTGCGGAAGGGGCAAAGGAGGCTGCTGAGGGCAGCATGGAGTTAAAGGACGGCTCCGCAACTCTGGCGGACAGCCTTAAGCAGCTGCAGACGGGCGCGGGCAGCCTGCAGGCAGCGCTGAATATGCTGACAGAAAAATCGCCGGAGCTTACCGGCGGCTCGTCGCAGATTCAGGCGGCGCTTCTGCAGATTCGGAAGAGCCTGGACGGCATCACTGTCGGAACAGAGCAGATGCAGACGCTGCTTGACAGTTCCACAGCAATTCTGACGGCAATCGGGCAGGCGGCGGACGGCGCGCAGGCGGTATCCGACGGACTGGCGCAGATACAGGAAAGCTATGGTTCCATTGATGAGCTGGAAGCAAAAAATACAGAGGCGGCAGCCTTTTTGAGCGGAGTTGCCGGCACGGCGCAGACGGCTTACGGTGCAGTGTCCGGAAACAAACTGATCATGAGCATGATTACTTCGACCACCGGGATGGGTGCGGCGGAAATCGAGGCGGCGATTGCGGCGCTGAATAATACCGCATATCTGCTGGAGCAGAATAATACGGCATTCACGCAGCTTCGGGGCGGCATTGATACCGCAGGCACAGGAGCCGCCAGCGTATCGGAGGGCATGGCAGTACTGGAAGAGCAGTACGAGCTTTTCAATGCGGAGGTACAGAAGCTGCCGGTGGTGCTGGAGAACATGATTACAGCAAACATGGAGCCGCTGAAAGAGGGAATTGACCAGCTTGTAACGGCGGACGCCACGCTGAACGCAGGCATTAAGGAATACACGGAAGGCGTTCAGGCGGTTAAGGAAGGCTATGATGCGCTGTATACGGCATTCGGACAGGTGACGGAAGGCGCTGCATCGCTGGCAGAGGGTGCGGAGGCGCTTGCGGAAGGCAACAGCGCGCTTGCCGATGGCTCAAAGGAGCTCTACAGCGGAACGAAATCACTTACCTCCGGGGCGAAACAGCTTGCCTCCGGCTCAAAAGAACTGGCATCCGGAGCGGGAAGCGCCGCAAAGGGCGCGTCGCAGCTTCAGTCCGGCGCCGGCAGCCTGGCAGGGGGCGCAGATGCGCTGCGTCAGGGCGCAGGCTCCCTCTACAGCGGAACCATCACGCTGCAGGACGGTGCGACACAGCTCTATGACGGTACCGTGGAGCTGTCGGACGGCGTTTCGGATCTGTATGACGGCGTAGTGGAGCTGAAAGACGGCACCGCAGAGCTGAAGGACGGCACAAACGAGTTCGTGGAAAAGACGGAGGACATCGACGAAACCATCGATGAAGAAATCGATAAGGCGGTCGATAAGATTGCCGGCGGCGACTTCGAACCGGTATCCTTCACCTCGGAGAAAAATGAAAACATTGGTCTGGTACAGTTTGTCATGAAGACGGAATCGATTACCATACCGGAGGTGGAAGAAACGGAGACAGAGGAAGCGGAAGAAAGCATTTCGGAGAAGCTGAGGGATTTATTCTAACGGGAGAAAGATAAATTTAAGCCCCTTTGTCAGGCGAAAGCCTGACGAAGGGGCTTATTCTGATCATTATCCTTTAACGGCTCCGGCAGCAATTCCTTTTATGATATGCTTCTGCATGACGATGTAGAAGATAATGATAGGAATGCTGGAAATAAGAAAGTTTGCAAGGATCAGATTCCACTGATTGGTATAGGTTCCGAAGAAATATCGCTGGGACAGGGGCAGCGTCATGGGCTTTCCGTTTCCGTATACAAGAAAGGCCACCAGAAACTCGCCCCATACCCACAGGGCGTTTAATACAGCCACCGTTGCCAGAATAGGTTTCATGAGCGGAAGCACGATGGTAAACAGCATTCTTCCTCTGGAAGCGCCGTCGATGATAGCGGATTCCTCGATTTCCCTGGACATGCCGACACAGTAGCTGCGGCAAAGGAAAATGGGGACGGGCATCCCTAAAGCCAGATACACCAGAATCAGACCAAGAAGGTTGTTGACCAGATGAAGATCCCGGATTACCACAATGAGAGCGACCATATACACCTGGAAAGGCACAAACAGGGTAGACATGATGACCAGCACCAGGATCCGGCATAATCTGCTGTCCCATCTGGCGAGGGCGTATCCGGTTATCGCCGCTACCAGCACTGTCAGAGAGGTAGTTACGATCACCACAAACAAGCTGCAGAAAAAGGAGGACACAAAATTACTCTCCGTTATGATCTGCACGAAGTTTCCCAGATACAGGGAGGAGGGCAGTGCGATAGCTGAAGTCATGATCTCGCCCTTTGTCTTAAAGGAATTTATGAGAACCAGAACCAGCGGCGCCGCAAATATCAGAGCAAGGATCCATACGGCGACTGTCAGCAAAACAATATGTCTTTTTTTCATCCCAACCTCTCCTCTCTTTTTCTCATGAGCAGATTCAGCCCCAGACTGATACCGCCGATGATGATAAACAGTATCATGGCCTGTGCCGAAGCGTAGCCGTTGCGGTTAGCGTTAAATGCCGTCATATAGATCTTGTAAACCATGGTGGCAGAGGAGCCTACCGGTCCGCCGCTGGTCATGGTATAGGGCAGCTCAAACACCTTCATATGGGCTGCCACGGATAAGATCAGACAGGTGATGATGGTAGGAGAGATCAGCGGCAGCTTGATGTGGCGCAGGATCTGCCGCGTATTTGCCCCGTCGATTCTTGCCGCTTCTATCAGATCGTCTGATATTCCCTGCAGCGCTGCAATATAAATTACCATATAGTAACCTGCGCAGTTCCAGATGCCGGCTGCCGCAAGAGCAGGGATCACGGTATTTTTATTTCCGAGCAAAGCAATGCTCTTCATCCCCAGGGCGGCAAATACGTCAGGAAGAACCTGCTGATAGATGAAGCACCAGATGTAGCCTACCACCAGAAGGCTCATCATATTAGGCACAAAGAAAAATGTCCTAAGTACGGCTTTGCACCTGATCCTGGAATCCAGAAGAAGCGCAAGCAGCAATGACAGAAGGTTTCCGATTACTACGGTAATCAATGCATATTTCAGCGTTACGCCGATGGTTTTTGTGAAGGTTTTGTCGGTAAACGCCTCAAGATAATTTTTCCATCCAACAAAATTGTAGGTAGTCTTCATTCCATAGGAGTCTGTGAAGGACAGCCACATGCTCTGGACCACCGGCACAATAAAGAATACCACAAAAAGGATGATAGCAGGCATCAGCAATGCCATATAAAAGGTATTTTGTTTCTTTCTCATGTTTCGCTCCTTTTCCCGATTCTGCGATCTCCCTGTCGTTTTGATTTCAGAAAATGCCCCAATGATTCATGCATCACTGAGGCATTTCCCATTATTTCTTATCACATATCATTTTTTCGGATAAATCTGCGTTTATTCTGCTGCGGATTCCTCTTCAAGAGCTTTGTCCCAGTAGGTATCCAGCTCTGTTGCAAGGCTCTCCCAATCGCTTTCGTCCAGCATGTAGTAAGAGAAGGTTTCCCAGAGCTTGTCTGTGAATACGCTGCGGAGCACCCGGTCTCCATACGGCGTAAACTGCCCGCTCGTGAGATAAGAGTCGATGTCTGCCGCAATTGGGTCATAATCCACCGTTACTCCGTTTACTGCGGAAGAAACTTTTACGTTTTCAGACCAGATAGTTCCGGCTTCCTCGCTTGCCATGTACGCAAGAAAATCCTTTGCTGCATCAATATTTTCAGAATCTGCGCAGATAGACATGGAAGTGTCCGGGAAACAGAGCAGCTTTGCATCGTCCGGATTGTCGGAGATGGGGAAGGCCATCAGACCGATATTGGCATCCGGATTTACGTCTCTGATGCCGGAAAGAGCCCAGGAACCATTGCCGTAAAAAGCTACTTCACCGTTGGCGATCAGCGCTGCACAGTCATCATAGGACTGATTGTAGGCAGTGTCCGGATCGCAGTATTTATAAACGACGTCTTTCAGAATATCAAAGGCCTGCTTCCAGCCTTCGTCAGCTACGATAGTATGTTCGCCGGCATCCCGTTCTGCGCTCCAGTTGGGATTCGGTCCGTATACGGTTTCTGCGAACAGCGCGATCAACGACATATAGGGTACGGACAGGTTGCTGAGGCTGGATGCAAAAGGTGTTACGCCGTTTGCCTGCAGTGTTTCGCAGCAGGAGATCAGCTCGTCAAGCGTAGTGGGAGCTTCCAGGCCGTTGGCCTCCAGCACGTCTTTGTTGTAGTACAGACCGATATAGCCGTTGTCGATCGGCATGGCGTATACGGCATCCTCATAAATGGCGTTCGCGCCGGCTACGGTGTCCGCATTCAGATTGGAGAGAAATTCCTCGCCCGATAAATCAACCAGAAATTCGGGCTCCACTTCCTTCATCCAGGTAATGATATCCGGCATATCTCCGGAAGCGCTTCTGGCGCGAAGCGTAGTTTTAAGATCGTCAGAACTCATGCTCTGGATCTCGAAGGTAACATTGGGATTTGCCGCCGTGTAGTTATCCATCATTTCCTGGAATGCAGCGGTAGGGCCTTCCTCCGTCTTGAGGGAAAGAATCTCCAGTGTCACCGCTTCTGCGCTGTCAGATCCGTCTTCCGCAGACACACAGCCTGTCCACAGACCGGCGACCATGCTCATACTAAGTAACATAGCAATAACTTTGTTTTTCATGAATGTTCCTCCTTTGGAATTTAGATTTTTATTCAATCCGACAGTGCGCGGTTTCGTCGGACTAAATCAGATTAAATGACGGCGAGGGACAGCTTTGGTTTTGCGAACATATGCTCAAACACATAGCAGCAGGCGCCAAGAGGATAATCTTCCTTTTTCAGCTTTCCCACACGGATATCCGGGTGCATTTCCATATCATGTACCAGATATTTCTTTACCGTCTCCTGCAGGGTATCCCAGTAAACAGATCCGTCGAGATTAGGGCATCCGCCGATTATGATCGTTTCTATTTCCAGTGTCTTCAGCATATTGGAAATAGCGATTCCCAGATAAGAAGCGGCTCTTTTTAGAATCTCCGTACTGTCAGTATCTCCCTGCTTCGTCTTTTCAATAAAATCGTGAAGAGTATAGTATTCTTCGGTGCTTTCCGTACCGGTTTTTCTGCGGTAGAATTTGTTGAGCGCCAGCTCTCCGGCGTAGGCATCAAGGCATCCGTGGTTTCCGCAGACACATTCCGGTCCGTTTACGTCCAGCGTAGTGTGGCCAATGTAGCCGGCATTTCCGTGATTCCCGTCAAGAGGGCGATTTTTACAGAAAATAGCGCTTCCGATACCGGAACGGATTCCGATATAAATGAAATCTGCCGTTTCCGAAGAAAGGTATTTTTCCTTCTCGATGAGAGCCAGAAGATGAACGTCATTTTTCATATACACTGGCATCTGGAAACGTTCCTCCAGGATCTGTTTCATGTCAATGTGATCCCATCCGCGGATTCTTTTGATGTGAAGGGATTTTCCTTCATTTTTTCGGATAGTCCCGGATATTCCCAGGCCGATCCCAGCCATTTTCTCTTTTGGCTTACCGGCATCCGCGATCAGAAGCTCAATCTCTGCCAGCAGTCTGTTCAGAACCTCCTGCGCTTCGCAGTCTATCCGGAACTTTACTTCCCGACTTGCAATGATTTCCTTCTTCATATTAGATACTGCCATCCGGACCTTCGGAAACTCCAGATCGATTCCTACTGCATAAGCCGAATCCTTATTAATGTGGATCAGCTCTGCCGGACGTCCGCCGGTGGATTCCGAAAATCCATTTTTCATGATGTAGCCTTCTTCCAGAAACTCCCGGATGATCTCCAATACGGTCGGCCTGCTTAAAGATGTTCTGGAAGTAATTTCTTCAGTGGTCACCGGTTCATACGTCTGTATGCACTGCATGACCAGATACTTGTTGGCCGCCTTTAAAACTTTGGTTGTGTTCTTTTTCATAAATGGCATCTCCCCTGTCCATTTTTGATTGTGAGGTTATTATAACACCCTTTTCTGTTTTTGTAAACAACTTTAGACAAAATTATTTATAAAACTACTTTTCATAACAAAAAAGATGTGCTATACTGTGGATGGAAAAAGAGATCATCACTATTTGGCGGACAGGAGGGCGCTTATATGTACAACACACTGAAATCTTATCTGGCTGAACTTTCTTTGGAACTTATTCATGGATGCCGTGCGCAGGCGTATGACGGCACCTGGCTGTATACGCCTGACGGCATTGCCAACTACGACGCCCTGTGGCTGCGGGATTTTTCCTATATGGCAGAGTATGCCGGCTTTGCTGTCCCGGAGGAGGATATTATCGCATGTATCCGTTATTCTATTCAGCACCGCAGAGAGGACGGATGGATGCCGGACCGCGTGACCAGGGATGGCGTCGGGGTGTATGCTGCCGGTGCGATGGGCCACCCTATCGGCGAGGCGAATCTGGATAATACACCATTTCTGGTGTTTACAGTATATAGCTTATATCAGCGAATGGACATGGAACATTTTGGCATTCTGTTTCGGGAATGGGAGCCTTACTTATCCAGGGGGCTTTCTCTGATCCCTTTAAATCAGAAGGGACTGGTCTTCAATAATCCGGCAAAGCCCCATTCTCCGTATGGGTTTACGGATACGGTCTGCAAGACGGGCGAGCTGTTCATGGAATCTCTGCTGTTCTGGAGAGCGTGCCGCATGATGGAGACGCTTTGCAGCCAGTACAGCCTGGGAAACAGTGCGAAATATGCGGCTCTGTCCGGTGCGGTGGAGCGTTCCATCGGGACACTGCGCGATGACGGCACGGGGTTATATTATGCTGCCTCCGGCGATTGTCGTCAGACAGATATCTGGGGCATGGCGTACATGCTTTACATCGGATTTCCGGTCGGAAAGGCTGAAAAAGAAACGATCCTTACCTTTTTATATAAAAATTATGATCGCTACATGTACAAGGGGCAGGTACGCCATCTGCTGCGCGGGGAATACTGGGAGAAGCTTCTGATCGAGATTGAGCCGGAAACCTATCAGAACGGCGCATACTGGGCGACAGCCACCGGCTGGATTCTCTGGTGCCTTGCGCAGAAGGACTTTTCTCTGGCAGCGGACACTCTTTTGAAGGTGACAGACTGTTTTAAAAAAGAAGGTTCTTTTGAGTGTGTAAACGAAAATTATGAAAAGCTGCCCAGTATGGTAGTCAGCGCAACCAATGTTTACGGAGGACTGATCCGTACTGCCGGGGATTTCCCGGACTTTGTAAAATATCTGGAGGAAAATCTATGAATACGTTATTTCGGAATGATCGGATCCGCAGGATTTTGATGGATCTTAAAGCCCTTCAGATAAAAGCGGCAATTCCGGTAGAGAATATCCGGATGTTGAGCGGCCGCTTTGATTCGCCGGATGCGGCTGAGCCTTTTTTATCACAGGCGCAGCCTTATCCTATACATGGGCAATGGGGCGGGCGCAATGCCTACTTCTGGTTTTTTGCGACAGTGCATCTCCCCGATGGCTTTGAGAAGGAACAGCTCCTTCTCAGGGTTTCCACTGCCGCAGGCCAGAAGCGGGATACCGCCCTCTTGTCTACCTTTGTATCCGCAGGAAGCCATAACTGGGATCTGATGAACCCTCAGTTTATGGTATTTGTAAACGACAGGCTTCGTCAGGGAATGGATACCAACCATACGGTTGTCCCGCTGGAGGCGGAGGATTACCGGAAGGGAACGATCAGGCTGGCGTTCCAGGCGTACACCGGGCTTACGGACGCCGGATACAGCTTTTTCCCTGAAATCTGTGTTCTGGATACGGCGGTAAAGGAGCTTTATTATGATATGCTCACGCTTTTTGAGGCTGCTCAGACGATGTCTGAGGAGAGCGTACAGAGATATTCTCTGCTTGACGCTGTCAATGAAGCGATAAATCTTTTGGACCTGCGAACCCCGGGGAGCCGGGATTTCTATGCCGGGATGAAAAGAGCGCATGATTATCTTGAAAAATATGGATATGGTTCGTCGGACGATTCCGTTACCGTACACTGCGTCGGTCATACGCACATTGATATGGCGTGGCTCTGGGATCTCGACCAGACGCGCCTGAAGGCGCAGCGCAGTTTTTCCACGGTTCTTTCTTTTATGGAGCGATATCCGGATTACTGCTTCATGCATACGAGTCCGCAGCTCTATGCTTACCTGAAACGGGACAATCCGCAGCTATATGAAAGAATAAAGGCGCAGATCGCGGATGGACGCTGGGAGCCGGAGGGCGCCATGTGGCTGGAGGCCGACTGCAATCTCCCGTGCGGGGAGTCGCTGGTGCGCCAGATCATCTGCGGTAAAAAATTTATCCGGGAGGAATTTGGCAGGGACAGCCATGTTCTCTGGCTTCCGGATGTGTTTGGCTACAGCGCGGCGCTTCCGCAGATCCTGAAAAAATCCGGCATTGATTTTTTCGTGACCTCGAAAATCAGCTGGAATATGCTCAATACCATGCCATATGATACCTTTTTGTGGAAGGGAATTGACGGTTCTGAGATTCCGACCTATTTTCTTACCACGCCGGAGCTGGGAGCGTCGGAGGGAAACTGCGGAGCCACCTACAATGGTGTTCTGCATCCTGAGACGGTAGTCGGTACCTGGAAGCAGTATAAGCAGAAGGAAGTCAATCATACGGTTCTTATGTGCTACGGCTACGGTGACGGAGGCGGAGGCCCCACGATGGAAATGCTGGAGAAGCTTGAGCGCATGAAAAAGGGGATCCCCGGATTTCCGACGGTTACTTCCGGGGCGATCGGTCCTTTCTTCGCAGAGCTTGCGGATCGCCTGAAAGGGCAGAAATACCTTCCCAAATGGACAGGGGAACTATATCTGGAACTGCATCAGGGAACATACACCTCCTGTGCAAAAATAAAAAAGAATAACCGCAGGGCAGAGAAAGGTCTTTATACTGCGGAGCTGCTGCAGAGCGTTCTTTTCTGCATGGGAGACGATTATCCGGACGCAAAGCTTTACGATCTGTGGGAGACGCTGCTTTTAAACCAGTTTCACGACACACTGCCGGGCAGCTGTATCGGAAAGGTGTATGAGGATTCCGAAAAACAGTTTGCACAGCTTTTTGCACAGATGACGGAGCTGACGGATGCCGGTCTGGAGCGCCTGGTATCCCGGATCGCCTTAGACGGCCCCGGCCTTCTGATCTTTCAGCCGGCTCCCTTCCGGCGGGATGCGTTGTTTGAGACAGCTTATCAGCCCTTTGGGGAAAAGACGCAGTATCTGGATGCTTCTGGCAATATGCTGCCCAGTCAGCGAAGCTTTGACGGCAAGGTGCTTCTGGCGCTGTCGGGCCTGCCTGCGCTGGGTTATACGACGCTGCGGGCGGCGGATGCAGAAAAACTGCCCTGTAAGCGCAAATGTGATGAAATTACGCCTTATCCGATCAGCACTGCGCACATGGAAAACAGTTTTTTCTCTTTTGATATTAGCGATGCGGGCGAATTGATCCGCCTTTATGATAAACGTGCCGGCCGGAGGATATTGCCGGAAAACACGCCCGGAAACTGTCTGGTGGTCTATGAGGATCGTCCATATCGCTGGGATAGCTGGAATATTGATATGTATTATGAAGAAAAAAGCTGGTCTGTCGACAGGGTGGAGCAGGTGGAGGTGCTGGAGAGGGGGCCTCTGCGCTATGCTTTGCGCATAAGGAAAAGATATCATCGTTCCCTTATTGATCAGACGATCTATTTGTACCATCACATTCCGCGCATAGATTTTGTCACGGACATTGACTGGCAGGAGGATTCGTCTGTGCTGAAAGCGGAATTTCCTGTTGATGTCAACACGGATTTTGCTACGTTTGAGATTCAGTACGGCAGCGTGCGCCGCCCGACGCACAGCAATACCAGTTGGGATACGGCAAAATATGAGGTTTGCGCGCACACATGGGCGGATATCTCAGAAGGCGGTTATGGCGTCAGCCTGCTGAATGACTGTAAATACGGGTATTCCGTCCGGGACGGGCGGATCGCAATTACCCTGCTGAAAGCCGGTATGGCTCCCGAACCCACACTGGATCGGGGAAAACATACATTTACTTACGCTCTTTATGCCCATAGCGGTCCGGTTCCGGATGGCGGCACTGTCATGCAGGCGCATTCCATGAACCTTCCGCTGCCGGCAAAAGAAACGGGCAGCCGGAAAGGCTCCCTGCCTGCAGAAGCGTCCTTCTTCACTTGCGATCATCCGTCTGTTCTCATAGATTGCGTGAAAAAAGCGGATGAAGAGGACGCACTCATCCTGCGCTTTTACGAAACCGGAAACTGTCTGTGTAATGCGCGGTTTACCTCCATGTTTCCGCTTCGTGCAGTGTGGGATTGCACTCTTATGGAAGAAAAGCTGACAGAGCTTCCTCTGTCTGATGCAAATTCTTTTGAGTATATGGCAAAGCCTTTCTCTGTCAATACCTGTAAATTATATTTCGCATAAGGAGGTTTTTTATGAAATATGGCATTTATTTTGCTTATTGGGAAAAGGAATGGAATGCGGACTATATCAAATATATGGAAAAGGTAAAAAAGCTGGGATTTGATATTCTGGAGATTTCCTGTGCGGGCATCGCCTGCGCAGATCAGAAGGAACTGGAGCTCCTGAAAAAAGCCGCAGATGACAATGATGTGATCCTCACTGCCGGCTATGGACCCGGACCGTCGGAGAATCTGGCAAGCTCTGATCCCGCTGTGATCCGGCATGCGATTTCTTTTTATACGGATATTTTGAAAAAGCTGGAATATTTAGGGATCCACACAATTGGGGGAGGAATTTATTCTTACTGGCCGGTGGATTATTCGAAACCGATCGACAAGGCCGGAGACTGGAACAGAAGCGTGGAGAATGTCCGCACGGTGGGAAAGATCGCGGAAAGCTGCGGCGTGGAATATTGTCTGGAGGTGCTCAACCGCTTTGAGGGATATCTGCTGAATACGGCGGAGGAAGCAAAACAATTTGTGGAAGAGGTGGATGTGGACGCCGTGAAGATCATGCTGGACACGTTTCATATGAATATTGAGGAGGACAGCATGGCGGACGCCATCCGGCTGGCCGGAGAACGGCTGGGACATTTTCATGTGGGAGAAAATAACCGGCGCGTACCCGGAAAAGGCAGTCTCCCATGGGCATCCATCGGAAGCGCTCTGCGGGAGATCCATTATGACAAGGCTGTGGTAATGGAACCTTTTGTGACCTGCGGAGGGACTATAGGAAAAGATATCAGAATCTGGAGAGACTTAAGCAAAGGGGCGGATGGCGCCCGGCTGGATGAGGATGCGGCAGGTTCCGTCGCTTTCCTGCGGCATGTATTCTCCGGAAATCATACATGATCACAGAAAGGAAGAGGTAACGACATGAAAACATACCCCATTATTGGTATCCGGCCAATTGTTGACGCAAGGCTCCTCGGAATCCGCGAGGCGCTGGAGGGAAAAACCCGCAGCATGGCGGAAAAAGCCAGGACACTGATAGAATCGAAACTTTACTATGCCGATGGAACTCCTGTGAAATGCGTGATCTTCTCCGGCAGTATCGGAGGCGGCGAAGAAGCTGCCCGCTGCCAGGCAGAATTTGCCGCACAGAACGTATGCGCCACACTGAGCGTTACGCCGAGCTGGTGCTATGGCAGCGAAACGCTGGATATGGAGCCTTCCACTGTCAAAGCGATCTGGGGATTTAACGGAACCTCCCGCCCCGGGGCAGTCTATCTGGCAGCGGCAATGGCTGCGCACAACCAGGCAGGCCTTCCGGCATTTTCTATTTATGGACGGGATGTGCAGGACATGTGCGATGATTCTGTTCCGGAGGATGTGGAGGAAAAAATTCTGCGCTGGGCGAGATGCGCAATAGCAGTCGGACAGCTGCGGGGAAAAGCCTACGTGAATATTGGCAGCGTATCTATGGGAATTATGGGATCCTACTGCAATATGGATTTTTACCAGAAATATCTGGGAATGCGCGCAGAATGGGTGGATATGACAGAGATTCTCCGAAGGGAAGCGCTTGGCATTTTTGACGGGGAAGAGTATGAGAGGGCGCTGGCATGGGTGAGAGAAAACTGCCCGGAAGGAAAGGACCCCAATCCGCCTGAGCGTGCCCACAGCGCCGCCCGGAAGGAAGAGGACTGGAAATTTGTTGTAAAGATGACACTTATTATAAGAGATATCCTACAGGGAAATGAAAAGCTGGCGGATATGGGATACAAGGAGGAGGCACTGGGAAGAAATGCGATCATGGGCGGTTTTCAGGGACAGCGTATGTGGACAGACTGGAAGCCAAACGGGGATTTCTCTGAGGCTATCCTAAACTCCACCTTCGACTGGAACGGCAAAAAACAGCCGCTTATTCTGGCAACGGAGAACGACAATTTAAACGGACTTTCCATGCTGTTTGCGAACCTGCTTACCGGACGCGCTGCCCTTTTCGCGGATGTGCGGGCTTACTGGAGTCCTGATGCAGTTCTGCGTGCTACCGGACAGCGGCTTTCAGGGACAGCGGCCGGAGGGTTTATCCATCTTATTAATTCCGGCGCGGCATGCCTGGATGCTACCGGTGCTTCCAGAGGAGAGTCCGGACAGCCGGTAATGAAACGCTGGTGGGAAATGACGCAGGAGGACATCTGCGGCTGCCTTTCCGCTACGGACTGGTGCCCGGCGGAGTTGTGCCAGTTCAGAGGCGGAGGCTTTTCCTCACATTTTGCTACCGGAGCTGAGATGCCCTTGACGATGATCCGGGTGAATCTGGTGGATGGAATCGGTCCGACGCTGCAGATTGCAGAAGGGCAAAGCATTACTCTGCCGGAGAAGGTTCATGCGGTCATTGACGAGCGCACAGATCCCACCTGGCCAACAACATGGTTCGTTCCGCGCACAACAGGAGAGGGCGCATTTGCAGACGTGTATTCGGTGATGGCAAACTGGGGAGCAAACCATGCAGCCTGCGCCTATGGGCATATCGGAGCGGACCTTATCACGCTGGCGTCCATGCTTCGCATTCCGGTAGCCATGCACAATGTACCGGAAGAGGAAATCTACCGTCCGCACTGCTGGGGAGCATTTGGCACGGTGGACAGACAGGCGGCGGATTATCTTGCCTGCCGGACATACGGACCGCTGTATAAATAATGAGAATGCTTTTTTATAGAGGAGCCGATAAAGAAAAACAAAACTGCAGGGAAGGATGACATTTGCGGCGAACTATGCTATACTTTAGATAAATTTACCAGCACCATCCTGCTGGAAAAGTAATAGAAAGATTGGAAAAAGCATATGACGTCGAAAGAATTTGCAAGTCTGATCGGAGTATCGCAGCCCACGGTCTCACGTGCTCTGAATAACAGCAATCTGGTGCCGGAGGAGAAAAAACAGTATATCATACAGAAGGCAAAGGAGTATGGATTTGAACTCAACAGTCAGGCGCAAAGTCTGAAGACGAAGCGGACGGGAACGATTGGGATCTTATTTCCGAAGCATTTCCTTGGCATGAACAAGAATCTGATGCTTGCCTACGTATACGATTGTATCCAGAAGGAACTGAGCCACTATAGTTATGATATCATGGTCATCTACTACGATAAGGAAACGGATGATTTTTCAAGCTTTGAGCGGATTATCCGCCGCCGCAAGGTGGACGGTTTTCTGGTTTTGCGCATGGAGCTTTCCGATAAAGAGATGGAAGTAATTGAGAAGTATAAGGTTCCGTGTGTGTTTATGATGAATGCCAGTGCCAAGATCCGCGGCAACCTTAATTATCTGTTTTCAGACAGTATTTACGGCGGTTATCTGGCGGGATGTTATCTGCGGAATTTCACGGATTATGAGAAAATGTTTATCACTGTTTTTGAGGAATCCAATGACGCGAAGCGCCGTCTGCAGGGTTTCCGGCAGGCTCTTGAGGAGGTCGGGCAGCAGGTGGCGCAGGAAGATATCCTTTACTGCGCTCTGGGGATCGATTCTGCATATCAGCTTGTGAACGAAAATCCGGGAAAATTCCGGGGCAGAAAGGTAGCAATTCTTGCCTACAGCGATATGCTGGCGATTGGCATTGTGCAGGCTCTGGTATCACAGGGAATCCGAATACCGGAGCAGGTGCAGATTATCGGGATGGATGATATTCCGCTGACGACTTACCTGCATCCGCAGATCAGCACGATCCACGTGCAGGTGGAAGAAATGGTACCGCGTGCATGTACGCTCCTTCTGGACATGATCGAGAAAAAAGACGGAGTGATCCAGGAATGGATCAAACCGCGGCTGATACTGCGGGAGACAACGTGCAACGATTTTGCATAATCGGATTTCAGGTAAAACTGTCGGTTTCGCCAAAAGGTGAGGCCGGCAGTTTTTCTTTGAGAATTTTTCACAAAAACAAGGAATTTGGATTGTGAAGATTTAACAAAATGAGTAAAAAGATATGATTTTGGCAAAAAAATGATTGACAGGCACTGCAAATAATGTTATGTTGAAATTACCGAATGAATACGTATTCAAAAAGAAAAACAGAGCATGATTAACAAAAGGATATGGAGGGAAAGTACAGATGAAGAAGAAAATAGCGGCAGTATTGACAGCAGGTTTGGTTTTTACATGTCTTAGCGGAATGATGGTAAATGCAGAAGAACTGACACCGTCCGGGGAAACACTGACAGTCGGCACGATGGCGAATTCCCTGGGACTTCCGGTACATGTGGCGGAAGAAAAGGGCTACTTTGAAGAGGCAGGTCTGGACGTGAATATTGAGATTTTTGCTACAGGCGCCCCGATCAACGAAGCGATGGCGGCCGGAGAGCTGGATGTGGCAGTCAGCGGAATGGCATCTGTATATGGTCTGGCAACCGGTATGTATACCTATATCGGCGATGGCGTGATCACAACAGGCGGCGAATCCATCTATGCGAGAGCGGACAGCCCGTATGTGCAGGCGGGAGCGGATGAGAAAGGAATCATCGGCGATGCGGAAAGCCTGAAGGGCGTGTCTATTTTAGGACCGCTTGCTACAACGGCACACTACCAGGCGATCAAGTATATTGAATATTTCGGACTGACTGCCGATGATTTCAGCATGGTATCCATGGATTATGCGCAGGCTTATCAGGCATTTGTTACCGGAGAGGGTGATCTGATCGCGGCAAAGATGCCGTATACGAATCAGCTTGAGGAGGCCGGCTATGTGAAGGTCTGTGACATGAATCTGATTCTGGACAATCCGATTATTGATACCATTTTTGTACAGAATAATGTGGCGGAGGAGAAAAAGGATGATCTGATCCTTTTCCTGGAATGCTATTACAAAGCGTGTGAGGATATTATGAATGATGAGGCGATGCGCCGCGAATCGGCTGTGACATGGTATGCAGAAGAGGGCATTACCTACAGCGAATCTGATATGGACGCTGAGGTGGAAGTAAAAGATTACTTTACGCGTGAAACGGTAAATACGGAAGAAAATCAGCTTGGACAATTTATGGTAGATATCGCGAACTTCTATGTAGAGCAGGAAATGATCGCTGAGAGTGATGTGGCAAATGTAGAGGCAAGCATTGACACTTCCTTTGTTGAAGCGGTAAAAGCAAGAAAATAAGTGATAATGAAACCGGAGAGGCTGCTGCATATGCTGGTGATCACAGGCTGCAGCAGCCTTATTTTATCTCTGAAAGGAAATGAGTTTTTATGAAGAAGACAAAAAAGAAAACGAAATATCTGCTGATTTCGACGGCTTCCATTTTGACGGTGATCTTTGTCTGGTTTTTATGCATCAATGTATTTCATTTGAAATCGGAGCTTGTATTTCCGGGACCGGCGAAGGTGTTTCAGACATTTATCCAGAAGATGACGACCAAGGCGCCGGACGGAGCAACGCTTCCGCAGCACCTCTGGGCGAGTATCAGAGTGGCGCTGCTGGGCTATGCGCTCGGAGCGCTGGTTGGGGTACCGCTTGGGATCGCAATGGCGTGGAATAAATGGGTGGACCGTTTTGTGCGGCCGCTGTTTGATATGATCCGTCCGATTCCCGGACTGGCGTGGATCCCGATGTTTATCCTGCTGTTCGGTATCGGCATTACCTCCAAAGCGCTGGTTATTTTCCTGGGCGCCCTGATCGCCTGTATCGTAAACAGCTATACAGGTATCCGGCAGACAAAAGAGGTGCATCTGTGGGTGGGCGATGTGTTTGGCGCATCCAGTATGCAGAAGCTGTTTCTGGTGGCGATCCCAACGGCACTTCCGATGATCTTTACCGGGCTGCGCGTGGCGCTCGGAACCTCCTGGACAGCGCTGGTGGCAGCAGAGCTTTTGGCCTCCACAAAGGGATTGGGGTACATGATACAGCAGGCGCGCGCAATTTCCAGACCGGATATCATCATTGTAGGTATGCTTGCGATCGGCGCAGTGGGCGCAGTCTTTGACGCCGTGCTCCACATGATAGAAGTACGGGTAGCGAAAGGAATGAATGCAAAATGACAAAAAATAAGAGAATAGGTGAAAAAGCGATCACGGGAGTCTGCGCCTGTGTTTCTATCGGCGCCTTCCTGCTGTTGTGGGCATGGGGCGCGGCATTTACGGAGCTTGGTTTATTTATGCCCGGACCGGTTGAGGTTGTGCGTGCGATCGGAGAGGGAATCGTGGGAACCGTTGGAAAGCATAGTATCATGGTGCATGTCGGCTATAGCCTGATGCGGGTACTTGCCGGATTTTTGATCGGTTCTGCGGTAGGTATCGTCTGCGGACTTCTGATGGGGTGGTATCCGGTGGCGGAGGCGATCATCAATCCGATTTTCCGCATTATCCGCCCGATCCCGCCGATTGCGTGGATCCCGATCTCCATTATCTGGTTTGGACTTGGAGAGAATGCAAAAATATTTCTGATTTTTCTTGCATCCTTTTCAAATACGACGCTGAACTCCATGGCAGGCGCCAAGAGCGTAGATCCGGAAATCGTAAACGCGTCGCGTATGCTTGGAGCGAGTGAGCGGCAGATTTTTACAACGATCGTGCTTCCGGCTTCCGTGCCGTCTATTTTTGCGGGACTGCAGGTGGCGCTCTCCAGCAGCTGGGCGACCGTACTGGCAGCGGAGATGGTGAGGTCTTCGGAAGGTCTTGGATGGATGATCGTGGCTGGAATGAACAATAACGATATGGTTCAGATTTTATCGGGAATTGTAATGATTGGCGTGGTAGGCTATATCCTTGCAATTTTGATGAGAAAAGCGGAGGATGTGTTATGTCGGTGGAACAAGAGCGGACAGTAGCAAATATGATTGAATGCAGAGGCGTGTGCAAATCGTTTGAGACGCCGGAGGGAGAACATCAGGTGATCAAAGACCTGAATATGGCAGCAAAAGAAAACGAGTTTCTGGTGCTCTTCGGACCGGGACAGTGCGGAAAGACCACGATCATGAATCTGATCGCCGGTTTTGAGCCGGCGAGCGAGGGCAGCATGACTTTTCTTGGAAAAGAGATCTCAAAGCCGGGACCGGAGCGGGGCGTGGTCTTTCAGTCGACGGCGTTGTTCCCATGGATGACGACAATGGGAAATGTGGAATACGGATTGAAAATAGCGGGCGTTAAAAAGGAAGAGCGCCGCAGGCGTGCGCAGAAATACATTGATCTGGTAGGCCTGCAGGGTTTTGAAAATTCATTTCCGGTACAGCTCTCCGGCGGAATGCGCCAGCGCGTAGGCATTGCAAGGGCATACTGCAATGAGCCGAAGGTGATGCTGATGGACGAGCCGTTCGGCGCGCTGGATGCGCAGACGCGCTATCTGATGCAGGAGGAGCTGCAGCGCATCTGGGATGCGGAAAAGAGGACGGTTATTTTTGTCACGAATAATATTGAGGAAGCAATTTATCTGGCGGACCGTATTCTGGTGCTGACGAACTGCCCGGCGACAGTAAAACGGGAGTATAAGATCGAACTTCCGCGGCCGCGCGATCTGGTGTCACCGGAGTTTTTGGCGCTGCGAAAGGAAATCACGGGAATTTTAGACAGTACGTCAGACGGGAGGCAGCAATGAGCGAAAAAGTAAAAGTAAAGGTAAATCATCTTACCAAGAAATTTGGCGACCTGCTGGTGCTGGACGACATGTCCTTTGATGTCATGGACGGGGATCTGCTGTGCGTAGTCGGACCGACCGGCTGCGGAAAGACGACCTTTTTGAACAGTCTCACAAAAATATATGATATTACCAGCGGAGAGATCCTGCTGGACGGACAGAAGGTAGACACCAGGAAGCAGAACATCGCCTACATTTTTCAGGGAGATTCCACAATGCCGTGGCTTACGGTGGAGGAAAATGTGGGGTTCGGACTGAAGGTGAAGAAGGTACCGGAAGCGAAAAAGAAAGAGCAGGTAGAAAAATATCTGGATATCGTAGGTCTTACGAAATACCGCAAGTATTATCCCAAACAGCTTTCGGCAAGTATGCTGCAGCGCGTGAGTATTGCGCGCGCATTTGCGACGGAACCGGATCTTCTGCTGATGGACGAGCCTTACGGACAGCTTGACATTGAGCTGCGTTTTAAGCTGGAGGATGAGCTGGTAAAGCTCTGGCAGATGACAAAGACAACGGTGCTTTTTATCACACATAATATTGAAGAGGCGGTTTATCTCGGCAATAAGATCATGATCCTGACGAATAAGCCGACGACCGTCAAGACAACGATTGAAAATACACTGCCGCGGCCGCGCGATATTGCCGCCCCGGAATTTGTGCGTCTGCGCAATGAGGTGACGGAGCTGATCAAGTGGTGGTAGGGATAGGAGGAACGTATGCGGGCAATTACGATTATGTATGATTCACTGAATCGCAGGTATCTCCCGTGTTATGGCGATGAGATTTCCATTATGCCGAATTTCCGGAGACTGGCGGAAAGGACAGCCGTCTTTGATAAGTTTTACGTGGGGAGTCTTCCGTGCATTCCGGCGCGGAGAGAGCTGCAGACCGGCAGATACAATTTTCTGCACCGCTGCTGGGGACCGCTGGAGCCGTTTGACGATTCGCTGCCGTCCATTCTGGGAGAGCACGGGATTTATTCGCATTGTGTGACGGATCATGCCCACTACTGGCAGGAGGGAGGAAGCACTTATCACACAAAGTTTTCTTCCTGTGAGATGATCCGCGGGCAGGAGGGCGATTTCTGGAAAGGGAAGGTGGACGGATTCACAGAAAATCTCGATCTGCACCGACAGGACGCCGTGAACCGGGAGGCAATGCAGGGGGAAGAAAACCATCCGCACTATCAGACCTGTAAGAGTGCGCTGGAATTTCTGGAAGACAATTACCGGCAGGATAACTGGTACCTCCATGTGGAGTATTTTGATCCGCATGAGCCCTATTTTGTGCCGGAGCGATACAAGAAGCTATATACGGATAAGGATGCGCCGTTTGACTGGCCGTTTTACGGTGAGGTGGAGCCGGACGCAAAAGAGGTGCAGGAAGCGCAGCTTAATTACCGGGCGGTGCTGTCGATGATCGATCATTATCTCGGGGAGATCCTGGATTTTATGGATGCGCATGATATGTGGAAGGATACCATGCTGATCGTGAACACAGATCACGGCTATATGCTGGGGGAAAAGGGATTCTTCGGGAAAAATTATATGCCGTGCTATGAGGAAATTGTACATACGCCGTTTTTCCTGTGGCATCCGCAGATCAGACATGCGGGGGAGCGCCGAAGTGCGCTCTGCCAGACGATCGACATTGCGCCGACCATCCTGGACTGCTTTGGAATTGTGCCGACGGCGGATATGATGGGGCGTTCCCTGCTTCCGGTGCTGGAGAATGACCGCTGTATTCACGATGCGATCTTATTTGGCTATTTTGGAAAACATGTCAACGTGACAGACGGGCGTTATGTCTATATGAGGAGCGGGCGTAAAACGGAAGGCTGTCTGTATAATTACACGTTGCTGCCGCTGCACATGTTCCATCCGTTTACGGAAGAGGAATTAAAGCAGACGGAGACGACGCTGACAGGGGAATTTTCGTTTACAAAGGGCATCCCGGTGATGAAGATTCCGGCGAGCGGAGCAACTTCTCCAGACAATACCTGCTATCAGTATGAGGACCATATAAAATACGGCGATCTGCTGTTTGATCTGGAGACGGATCCGTACCAGCAGCGGCCGATACAGGATGGTGGGATCGAGGAGCGGATGCTGGAGGCAATGCGCGCTCTGATGAAAGCCGGCGAGGCTCCGGCGGAGCTGTATGAACGAATGGACATAGAGAAATGAGGTGGCATTTATGGCGGAAAAACCGCTGAATATTGTGTGGTTCTGTACGGATCAGCAGCGATGGGATACGATCGGCAGCCTGGGAAATCCGTATATCCGCACGCCGAATATTGACCGTCTTGTGTCGGAGGGAGTGGCATTTACCAGAGCCTATACGCAGGCGCCGGTATGTACGCCGAGCCGGTCCTGTTTTCTGACAGGGCGCTACCCGCGTACGACGAAGGCGTTTTTCAACGGCAACGACACATACTCGAAGGATGAAAAGCTTGTCACACGGCTGCTGGCGAACGAGGGCTATGTGTGCGGGCTGTCGGGAAAGCTGCATCTGACGTCCGCGCAGGGACGCATGGAGACGCGCACGGATGACGGCTATACCTATATGCAGTGGAGCGAGCATCCGAACGACGATTGGCTGCATGGGGAAAATGATTACCAGAACTGGCTGAGAGAAAAGGGACTGAAATGGGCGGACATCTATGGCGGAAAATATACCAGCATGGCAACCTGGCCGCCGACGCCGAACCCCAATTTTACCGGAAAGACGGTGGGGGTGCCCGCTGAGTATCATCAGACGACCTGGTGCGTGGAAAAAGCGATTGAATTTATTGAGGCAAACCGGGGAAAGGATCATCCCTGGCTGATCAGCCTGAATCCTTACGATCCGCATCCGCCGCTTGATCCGCCGCAGGAATATAAGGACCGGCTGAAAATTGAGGATATGCCGCTTCCGCTTTTCAAAGAGGGGGAGCTGGAGAAAAAGCCGCCCCATCAGAAAAAGGATTTTTATCAGGGCGGACAGGACGGACAGGCAGAGCCGTTCCCCGACCTTACCGATGAGGAGAAGCGTGAGCATTTCCGCGACTATTACGCAGAGATTGAGCTGGTGGACGACCAGTTTGGCAGGCTGCTTGATTATCTCGACCGCACGGGGGAGCGTGAAAACACCCTTGTAATTTTTATGAGCGATCATGGCGAGATGAACGGCGACCATGGACTGTACTGGAAGGGCGCATATTTCTATGAAGCGCTGGTGCATGTTCCGCTGATCATGTCATGCCCGTCGCGCTTCCGCCAGGGCGTGCGCTGCGATCAGCTCGTGGAGCTGGTGGATATCGCGCCGACGCTTATGGAGCTGGCAGGCTTTGAGGTGCCGTATTACATGCAGGGCAAAAGTCTGGTTCCGCTGCTTACCGGAGAGGGGGAGGGCATGCCGCACAAGGAATCCGTGTATTCCGAGTTTTATCACTGCCTCAAGGGAACGCATGAGGATATTTACGCGACGATGTACTTTGACGGCAGATACAAGCTGGTAAACTACCATGGAAAGGAGTATGGCGAGCTGTATGACCACCGGAACGATCCGGAGGAATTCGAAAACCTGTGGGATGATCCGGCGTATGCAGAGTTGAAGGCGAAGCTTATTAAAAAGAATTTTGACAGTGCGATACTGAAAAATATGGATTTCTCTATGCATCTGCTGTATGAATATTAAAAATGTGTTGTCGTCGCAGCAGGTGTTTGAGGTTGGCGTGAACAGTAACAGCGTGTTTTGTGCGGGTGGCAGCGGCAGTCTTTTGGTGTTGCCACCCTTTTATATTTCTGATATAATAGTCACAAAAGTAGTGATTGTTTTTGGAAAATATAATACGTGACCTGCGAAAAGGGGTGGCAGCGGAAATGGCAAAAATTTTTAATGTGGCGGCGGTGTGCATACCGGAAAAGCATTACATGGTAAACCTTGATGAACGGCTGAAAAAGATTAAAAAGATGGTCGATGCCGGGGATTACTTCACGATAAACAGAGCAAGACAATACGGAAAAACGACGACGCTGCGGGCGCTTGGACGTTATCTGCAGAGTGAATACTATGTTGTTTCTATAGACTTTCAGATGCTCGGTGCAGGAGAATTTGAGACAGAAGGCACGTTTGCGCTCTCGTTTGCGCGTCTTTTTCTGCGGGTTTTAAAGAGAAATTCGGCACAGATGTCTGGGGAGTTGAAAAATGCTGTTGGCAATCTTGAAAAAATTGTACGGGAAGAGCCTGGTGGATTCCGTCTGCAATGGCTTTTTGACGAATTGAGTGACATCTGTATGGCGGCGGACAGACCGATTGTGCTGATGATCGACGAGGTGGACAGCGCCTCGAATAATCAGGTATTTCTGGATTTTCTGGCGCAGCTGCGCGCATATTATATTGACCGGGACATGCAGCCGACGTTCCAGTCTGTGATTCTGGCGGGGGTTTATGATGTGAAGAATCTCCGGCGGAAAATCCGTCCGGAGGAGGCGCACAGGGTAAACAGTCCGTGGAATATAGCAGCAGACTTTAATATCGACATGAGCTTTTCTGCGGAGGACATTGCGGGAATGCTGAGGGAATACGAGGCGGACTGGCAGACCGGGATGGATATTGAAGAAATTTCCACCATGCTGTATGATTACACCTCCGGGTATCCGTTCCTGGTGTCGCGCCTGTGTAAGCTGATGGATGAGGAAATCAGTGGGATGGAGGAATATGGTTCGAAAAGCCGGGCATGGACGGAGGAAGGAGTCCGGGAAGCGGTGAAAATACTGCTGTCGGAGAAAAATACTCTGTTTGAATCCCTCAGCGGAAAGCTGCTGAATTATCCGGAACTGAGCGCTATGCTGGAAACACTGCTGTTTACGGGGAAAAATGTTGTGTACAACGCATATACGCAGATACTGGCGGATGCGGAACTGTTCGGGTTTATACGGAACCAGGGCGGGGCGGTGAAGATAGCGAACCGCATTTTTGAGACCTGGCTTTATAATTATTACCTGTCCACTGCCGAGGTGCAGAAGCAGGACATTTACACGGCGGCGCTGCTGGATAAAAATCAGTTTGTGGTAAACGGTCATCTGAACATGCGGCTTGTTCTGGAAAAGTTTGTGCTGCATTTTAATGAGTTGTACCAGAACCAGAATGAGACTTTTCTGGAAGAGGAAGGGAGAAAATATTTCCTCCTGTACCTGAAGCCGATCATTAACGGCGTTGGAAATTATTATATTGAATCACGTACCAGAGGACTGCGGCGCACGGATGTGATTGTCGATTACTGTGGGGAGCAGTATATCATAGAGCTGAAAATCTGGCGCGGGGAGGAGTACAACAGTCGCGGGGAGCAGCAGCTTGTTTCCTATCTGGACGACTACCGGAAAAACAAAGGCTACATGGTCAGCTTTAATTTTAACCGGAAAAAACAGCCAGGCGTGCAGGAAATAGTTGTCGGGGATAAGATGGTGATTGAAGCTGTTGTATAAAACAGGAAACTGCCGTAGCAAGGGGAGTACCCTTATGCGGCAGATTTTATATTTATGTTTAGGATGTTACTTCCTGTGTGACGGTTCGCGGATTTTAAGCGCTGACAGAGTTATAAAGCAAAAAGTGTGAAACGTTCAGCGGACTTTCACATAAATTCTGCAAAGATGGAAGCTCCGACAACCGTCAGCAGTCCGGCGACGGCGATGGCGAGGCTGCTCATGGCGCCCTCTACCTGTCCGAGCTCCATTGCCTTTGAGGTTCCGATCGCGTGAGAAGCGGTGCCGATGGCAAGTCCTTTTGCGACCGGCTCCTCGATCCGGAAAATTTTACAGAGCGTTTCCGCGATCACATTTCCAAGAATTCCTGTGATGATAATAACGGCGACTGTGATCGTCTCGATGCCGCCGAGTTCCTGTGAAACGCCAAGGCCAATCGCTGTCGTGATGGATTTCGGCAGCAGTGTGACATACTGTTCATGGGTCAGATCGAAAAGCTGCGCCAGCAGAAAGACGCTCACCAGGCTTGTCAAAACCCCGGAGAGAATGCCTGCAGCTACGGCTTTTGCGTTCTTTTTCAGCAGAGTAAGCTGCTGATAGAGCGGAACTGCCAGACATACCGTGGCAGGCGTCAGAAGATAGCTGATGTACCTGGCGCCCTCGTTGTAGTGTTCATATTCGACGTCCAGAAGAACGAGCACCGCCATCACCAAAATGGTTGCAATCAGCAGAGGATTCAAAATGGGAAGCTTGCATTTTCTTTTCATAAGCAGTCCGATTTCATAGGCGGCAAGGCTGAGGAAAGCGCCGAAAAATACAGAGTCGACCAGAAATTCCTTCATTTTTTCTTTTCCCCTTTCCGAATGATAAACTGTGTGACACGACCGGTCACTGCCATTACGATGACAGTGGTCACAATGGTGATGATCAGCACCGGCGCCCATATCGGCTGCAGGGCGGACCAGGAATCCAGCAGACCCACAGCCGCCGGGATAAACATGACAGGCATAATCTCAATCAGAAAATCTGCCGCATCCTTCACCTGCTCTAATTTCAGAACGCCGCTGCATAATGCCGCAAGCATGAGTATCAGCCCGTAAACGCTTGCCGGAATAGGAAGAGGAATCAGCATCCGCAGCGCCTCTCCCAGAAACGAAATAAACAAAATAATACCGAATTGCCGTAAGAACTTCATAATTCTCTCCTCCAATGTAATGATGTTGGGAAAAAAGCTCCCAACTATGATGCCGACGGATTGCGGGGTGCTGCGCATTCTCACAATCCTGGCATCATGTAATATCAGCATTATCATAGTGTCCCCGCTGTGCAAAGTCAAGGTTTAGTTTTCGGCAAAGGTATATTCTGGCAAATGCATGAACCTTACTAAGCCAGCGCGGGATTGAGTTTTTTCCGGCGCAGGAAGAAAAAGGAAACCACGAAGGCGAGCACCTCTGCGACCGTGATTGCCCACCAGATACCGTCCAGCCCCAGGAAAATTGGCAGAATCAGGACGGAGAGCGTCTGGAAGACGAGGGTACGCGAGAAGGAAATAATCGCGGAGACGACCCCGTTGTTCAGCGCGGTAAAATATGAGGAAGTAAAAATATTCAGCCCTGCCAGGATGAAGGAGTATGAAAAAACGGAAAAAGCATGGCGTGTCATTTCCAGAAGCTCCTGGTCGTATCCGACAAAAATAGCTGCCAGTGGGGCGGCGAGGATTTTGGCAGCCAGCATCATGCAGATACCGGCAGCGGCCATCAGCAGAAAGCTTTTGCGGAGCATATTTTTCAGCTCCCCGCGGTTCCCGGCGCCGTAATGATATCCGATAATGGGCGCGGTACCGATGGTGTATCCGATGAAAATGGCAATAAAAATAAACTGGATGTACATCAGAACTCCATAAGCGGCGACGCCGTTTTCACCGGCAAAGCGCATTAGCTGGAAATTGTACAGCATACTTACCAGCGAGCCGGAGATATTTGACATCAGCTCGGAGGAGCCGTTTACACAGGCTTTGCACAGGACGCGCGCCTCCAGCCTTGTTTTTGTGAGCCGGAGAAGGCTGCCGTTCGGGCGCAGGAAATAAAGCAGCGGCAGAAGCCCGCCGATGCACTGGCTGATACCGGTGGCAAGCGCCGCCCCCGCAACGCCCCAGCGAAATACGGCGATAAAAAGCGCGTCCAGAACCATATTTGTAACACCGGCAGCGACTGTGGCGAAAAGACCGAGCTTCGGTTTCTCTGCAGTTGTAAAAAAGGTCTGGAACACATTCTGCAGCATGTAGGCGGTATTAAAAAGCAGAACGACTCTGCCATATGTCACACAATCTTCCATCATGGCGTCAGTGGCGCCGAGCAGCCGGGAAATCGGCCGCATGAGAAGAATACCGATGACGGAGAGCGCAATGCCGCTGATTATTGTCAGCAGAATCATCATGGTAAAGTAGCGGTTTGCTTCCGTTTTATTTCCCTCACCCAGCGTTTTTGCCACGAGCGCGCTGCCGCCGGTGCCAATCATAAAGCCGAAGCCGCCGAGAATCATAATAAACGGCATGACAAGGTTGATTGCCGCGAAAGGAACCTTTCCGACAAAATTAGAAACGAACAATCCGTCAACCACGCCGTAGATGGAAGTGAAAACCATCATAATGATTGGCGCAGTGCAGAACCGCAGCAGCTTTTTGTAGGTAAAATGGTCGGATAACTGTATTGCCATCGCTATAGCTCCTCCTTTTGGAAAGTCATATTTTGTTTCAGAATATCTGTGTATTTGCGGAAGAGGTGGATAAATTCCTCCTGTTCCTGTGCGGATAACCCAAGAAACGCGTCGTGCTCCGCCGCCAGCACCCGGTCTGCTGTCCGGGCGGCAAGGGTCTGGCCTTTCTGTGTGAGCGCAAGGCGCTTGCTGCGGCGGTCCGTCATTTCTTCCATGACGATTACTCCGTCTGCTTCCAGCTTTTTCAGAGCAGAGTTGACAGTCTGCTTTGGCAGATAAATCTGATTGCAGATATCACTCTGGGTCAGCGGCGTGCTGGCTTCCCGCAGAGAATACAGAATCCAGAAAGCGCAGTCGGAGAGACCGAAGGATTTTGCGGCGGTGCGGTAAATCTGGTCGCTTTCCCTGAAAATGCTGTTATATTGGGCAAGAATCTGCCATGCGTGGTTTTCTTCCATGATATCGTCCTCCTACGTGATTTGGGGCGTCCGGCAAAGGAGCCCGTCGATTTTTCCGCGTTTCGCACTTTATGTTATTTCCGCAGGCAGGAAGCCAGGTGCCGTGCCTGCAGATGCGGATTTGATTTGCTGCCTGGTCTGTGATATTAAAAAAAGTCCGAAAGCGGATTAATACAGAATAATCCGCTTTCGGACTTTTGTCAAGAGAAGAATACGAAAAAACAGAACGGCAGGTGCTCTGCCGTTGCTGTTCAGGTCAGGACTTTGCATTCACTGCGGTTCAGCCATTTCTCCGCCAGATATATCCAGTTCTGGCAGCTTTCCTCTATGCACTGGTGCTGCATGTTGTCGGTGAGGGCGCTTGCCAGGGAAAGACCGTGTCCGCCTTTTTCGTACAGATGGTATTCGATGGGGATACCCTGTTTCATATAGGCCTGTACAAGTACCAGAGAGTTTTCCGGCGGAACGGTGTCGTCCTGCATGGTGTTCCAGAGAAATGCGGGCGGCATCTGCGGATGTACCTGCTTATCAATAGAAACTTTTCTGAGCAGCTCTTCGTCCTGCCAGTCGTCTCCCAGCAGCTCCCGGATACTGCCCTCGTGGCGGATTGCCGGGTCGCTGGAGATAACAGGATAGCAGAGAAGGAGCCCGGCGGGGCGGAGCGTTTCTGTCCGGCAGCCGCTTTCCTGGCTGAGAAAGGCGCTGTTCCAGTAAGCGCCATAGCTGGCGGCGAGATGTCCGCCGGCGGAAAATCCCATCACAAAGATACTGTCGCTGTCAATCTGATACTCGTCTGCATGTTCGTACAGATAAGAAACGGCGAGCGCGGTTTCCTTCAGGGAGACCGGAAATCTGGCGGGAGCTACGGAATAGCGCAGAATAGCCGTGTGAAATCCCATCGCCATAAAGCGCAGGGCAATCGGTTCGCTCTCACGGTCGGACAGAAAATGATAACCGCCGCCCGGAAGAATCAGAATCAGCGGTCTTTTCCGGATAGGAATTTCCTCTGAATAATCCCAGAGATACAGGGTCAGACTGGCGTCCGGCAGAGAGCCTTCCGTCTGGATTGCAATTTTTTTATGTAACATGGCGTACCCTCCTAAAAGCATTTTTCTTTCATTATACAGAAGAAGAAAAAGGATTTCCACAGAAAAATGGGGGACTTCGGCTGGACTGGAAGAATACCCGGAGGGATAAACGTGTACACAAAAGACGTGGATTTGTGCACAAAAGGAATGAAATACGCGCAGACAATAGTAAAGTTGATGGAAGTATGGTATTTATAAAGAACTGGCAGCCGGGGAAGCGTCAGCTCCGGATGCCATAAAAAGTAGGAAAGGGAGGAAATAAATGATGTTTTGCAGAAATTGCGGAAAAGAAATTCCGAACGGTATAAATTTTTGCAATTATTGTGGTGCAGCACAAAATAATTGCTCTGCACAAGATACGCAATCGATTTACCAGACGAATGAGTCGCAATATTCAGCAGTGAATTCACAGCCTGTGTACGCGGAACCCCGCCCGCCGAAGAACAAAAGCAAAGGGCCTCTTAGATTTATCGTTCCAATAGCGGTCGCTGCTGCGGCATTTGCAATCGGGTATTTTGCTACGGGAGCTGATCAATTAAAGCAGCCAACTGCATTTGATACGCCAGACAGCTTTACATTTGAGGGGCTTGAAAGTCCGTCAATTAAAGAAGATGCGATGGAAGGAGAAACCGCAGAAAAAAATCAGAATGTTACCACAGAGTCCCTGGAGAAAACCTTCCGGTTTGGCAACGAGTATGGGGAAGAAAGGATAGCATTACGCTATCGGGAGGATGGTGTTGTCAGTTACTATGATGGAATGCAGAATTTCTATGATGTATCTGCCATTGACCCGGATTGGATGGAAACCTTCAAAAATGGTGTAAATGATGCAGCAGCCTATTTAGAGGAATCCGGAACTGACAGCGCATTTATTACAATACAGGAATCTGCTGATGAATTTAGTATGCAATATGCCTTTGGATTGTTAGAAAGTGATCCGGATATGGCAGAGCTGGCAGCAGAATTTATAGGATTAGAAACGGAAGATGGGAAAATAATGATTAACTCTGTGGAAGAAGAACTGCTTGGTTTAGGATTTACTCTGGAATAAGAAACGGAAAGGAAATGGAAATATCATGTTTTGTACAAATTGTGGGAAAGAGATTCCCGAAAATGCAAAATTCTGTAATCACTGCGGGGCGCAGCAGGGAGGTGCCGCTGCTTCTGCGTCTTCCCGGTCAGCGCAGCAGGGAGGTGCCGCTGCTTCTGCGCCTTCCCGGTCAACGCAGCAGCAGGCATACAATAAGTATGCTTCGCCGCAGCAACCGTCGCAACAGAACTATGCATCACAACAGCCGGCTGCAAAGCAAAAGCCGCGGAAAGGCTCGAAAGTCGGCGGCATCATACTGCTGATCCTTGGTGTCGTTTCTGTTATTGGTGCCTGCGCCAATGGTACATATCAATACATGCAATATAGCTTTGATCTGTCGGATATGGTTGTAATTTTGATGCAGATAGGGTTTATAGCTGGCGGAATCGTGATGATCGCCAAATCAAAAGGAAATGGAAGGTAACGACAATGTATAAGAAAATTTTGGCATTTTTATTTATAGGTGTGATGGTGATTGCTTTAGCTGCCTGCGGGGAATCCGGCTCAGCTGCAAAGCAGAATCCAAATTCAGAAAGCCAGGCAAACGGTGAAACGATCGCTGCCAATGACGAAGACGATGAATCAAAGACACCCGCAGAAGGGAAAGTGAATAAAGAAAAAATATATGAATTGAACCGTGACGATAACGACCGGATCACGATTGAATTATGGTATCGGGAAGGCTCCGAATATGTGGCGCAGGTCAGCGGTGTGGTTTATGTACCAACAGGCTCGACGGAGTATGAGGGGATGCTTAAGGACAATATTGCGTTTGACGAAAAGGTCAAAGCTGCCGGAGTTTCGGAAGACATGCTGCATTTTAGCTACGATGAAGTTAAGCTGGAAAACGGTTATATTCGCAGTGAATTTGCATTTAAGGAACTGGATGCGGATAATTCCGACAGCGTTGCTATGATCGCTGAATTTTTGGGATTACCGGAGTCAAATGGCTATTTCAAATTAAGCGAATGCGAGCAATATTTACAGGAAAGCGGTCTTCTGCTGGACTATGAACATTGACGAGAGGAGAATCAGCACAGGATGTTTTGCCTAAATTGCGGGAAAGAAGTTCCCGAAAATATAAAATACTGTAATTATTGCGGCGCAGAGCAAGGCCTCGCTTCGTCAACGGCATCTTTTCAGGAAGCACCGCAACAGCAGTCATACGATTATTATGAGCCGCCGCAGCAAATGGTTATAGATGCAAATATCAGGACTGCTTTGAAGGTTGGAGGTTTTATGCTTGTTGCATTAAGCGGACTTTCGATACTTATATCGTTGATATGGCATCAATATGAACATTTTATCTACTATGTAAGCGCGGAGGATATTATATTTCTTCTTGCGCAAAGCTGTATGGTTATTGGCGGGCTATTGATGATCTGTATTCCGAAACCAAAGACGGCTCTGCAGATTGGAGGGATTGCTTTAGCAGCACTAAGCGTACTTTCTGTATTTGCAGGTTTACGCTATCATCAATATAGCCTTTTAATAACTTTAGGAAGTCTTATAGCCACAGGAGAAACGATAGCTACAGGGGTGATCGGACTTATTCTGATCCAGGGCTGTATGGCTGTTATGGGAATATTGCTCATATGTATATCAAAAGAAAAAGGAAGGTAATAAACAAAGTACATAAGGAGCGGGGATTGCCGGAAAAGGCAATGTAATAGGAGGATAAGAACAATATGTTTTGTCAAAATTGTGGGAAACAGATTCCTGAAAATGCAAAATTCTGTAATCATTGCGGGGCAGTACAAATGAACGGTTCTTTTCGGAATATTCAGCAGGGAACGCCACCACATACGGAGCAGCCACCCCCTGCAGCCACACCCACAGTCGCGGTCGCAGCAACGGCAGCCCTACCGGCACACTGATGAAAAAGCGCTCAGGAAATATCTGGCTCCATATGTCTGCCGCAATATTTTTTTGTAATGTGTGCGATTACAGTTTTCTTACTGTTTGTAGCGCCGCCGATCGTAGTGTTCTATCTGGCTATAACAGTATGCTTCGGTATACCGTGGGCGTATGGCTATCATCAAATGAATAAACGGATTGCGTCTGCTAAGGAAGACGGTACATTTGAAAGAATGATGCATGAGTTTGGATCATCCGCATCAATACTGGGAGACAAGATCCGTTATAGCGAGCATTATATTTTTGGAAAGGGATCTGGACGTTTTTTGAAGTATGAGGATATATACTGGGTGTACCGACATATTCAGCGATATCTTCTTATTCCTATCTCGTCTACGGCGGAGGTTGGTATTCGTACAGGGGAGCTGTTTTCGTTTTGCAGATTGAGGCTGGGGTATAAATCTGGTGCAGGCCAGAACAGGGAACTTGCTTCTGTTATTTATGCCAAAAATCCGAATGTTATCCTGTGGTTTGATGCAAAAAGGAAGAAAGAATTTAAGGACAGGATCTCGCAGGTCTTTGATTTACTTGTATTAGCAAAGCGGCACTCTTTTGTGAGCTGCCGCTTAAAAATTTTTAGATTGCGTCGTTTTTTTAAAATGATTTTTGCTCTATATCCTTTTTGTGGTTCACTTTCTATAGATAAAGTTCCTTGATGCGCCTCTATAATCTGGCGAACAAGTAATAGACCCAACCCATGCCGCAGATCCAGTCGTTCATCGGTGCTTTCCAGGTAGTGAGGCTTTTCCTCTAATTCTTTTAGCTTTTCAGAGGGAAGGCCGACCCCATTATCAGCAACGGTCAAAATAAGTACCCCATCGGTGTTTTCGAGGGTAAGCTGGATTTTACAACCTTGCGGATTATGCCTGATACTATTCTGCACGAGATTGCCGATTGCCCGTGAAATTAAGCGTGTATCGCATTCCAGCAAGGAATTTTCTGCTTCTGGCGCAATATCAATCGTATAGGCATCAGAAATCCCGGAGTTGAGCAATTCAGCCGCATAGGAACGGATGAGTTTGGAGAGGCGTATCTGCTCCTTGTGAAGCGGCTGCATTTCATATTCCAGTCGTGACACTAAATTCAAATCCTGCACAAGTTCTTTAATTTTGACGCTTTGTTTTCGAATGATTTCAGCCTGTTCTCTAATTGTGTCACTGATTGTTTCATTTGCATTAATCCGGCCAGCATATCCCATAATCATAGAAAGCGGTGTACGGATGTCGTGGGAGACGCCGCTGATCCAGTTGGCCCTGGCCGCGTTCTGTTTGCTTAATATCAGAGAGGCTTTATTTACACTGCCTGCAATTTCGGATAGCTCCCCGTCAATATGAAGTGAAGCGGGCCTGCCATCTGCCAGTGTATCAATGGCATCTACAATCGGCTCTGTATTTTGAATGATCCTGCGTTTTGAAAAATAATAGGTCAAAAACAGGCACAGCGCATCCGTGCCTAACATTCCTATAACATAGAAGGGAAGTTTTTTGATTGCATCAATGGAATAATAGTTGCTGGTAAGTTTCATGTAGGTATTCTTTGGATATCCCAAAACTAACAGTCCCTCATCGGTATTCCAGACAAAAACAGGATAATCTTCCAGATAGCCTTTTGAAAATGAGGCTACATCCTGAATATTATAATTTTGCGGTATTTCTTCCGGCAAATCGAGTGTCCAAAAGCCTCGCCTTTTGGCGTCAGGTACATGGCCCAGATATTGTGCCGGTGCAATTCCTGTACTGCATCATCCGTCAGACCTTCTGTGGTTGCCGCGTCAGATGCCATCTCAAGCATGGCGCGAGGGGATGCCTCTTTGTAATCATCTGAAATCGTATGATAAAAGGTCATGCCAAATAAAACGACATTGATAAGCACCAGTATTAGGAGAAATGCAGAAAAAGACACCAAATGCTTTGAAATATATGCTCCAAAAGATTTCATGGCGTCACTTCCTCGTAATCAATTTATATCCCAGGCCCTTGATTGTAATCAGGGAAACAGGCTTTGATGGATCGGCTTCAATTTTTTCCCGAATACGCCGCACATGGGCATTCAGGCTGTTTTCATAGCCGAAAGGATTGTCACCCCATAACGCATCGCAAAGAGCGTCAACCGTGACGATATTTCCCTCGTTGCGGGCCAGCGTTTCAAGCAGGGTATGCTCTTTTGCGGTCAGGGAGATAACCTTGCCGCCTTTGCTGACCTCTGCCCGGCTGAAATCAATCGTACATCCATCCAGGACGACCAGCGGGCTATCCTCTTTATAAGTGCGGCGCAGGACCGCATAGACACGCAGCAATAGTTCCTGCGGCATAAACGGCTTTGAAATGTAATCATCCGCGCCAAGACCAAGCCCCGTAAGTTTGTCTGTGGCTTCGTCTCTTGCTGTTAAAAAAATTATCGGCACATCTGTAAATGTACGGAACTGTTTCATCAGGGAAAAGCCATCCCCATCCGGCAGCATTACATCCAATATCATCAGATCAGGTTTTTCCTGTTTGGCCATCATGACGGCTTCTTTTACTGATGCAGCAGTAAGAACAGTTTCAAAACCGGCATCTTTCAAAATAGCTGATACCATTTTCAGCAAATCCGGCTCGTCGTCCACAAGAAGGAGACTTTTTCGATGCAGAAAAGAATTGTCCATAGTGCACCTCCTACGAAATTATTGTATCACAAGATATCCGGTCTGGGAATTGCGTCACCCAAAAAGTAAGGTAAAAGTAAGGACGCGAGAATGTAAAAGTCAGGCTGGTGTTTTATTATGGAATCAATGAGGCAATGAGGAGATGTTCTTATGGATTGCATGATTACCACGGAACAGTTGACGAAAAAATACAGGGACTTCACTTCTGTCAATCATGTTTCGCTTCATATTCGCAAAGGCAGTATTTATGGTTTCTTTGGTCCATAAACGCTATGAGTAAGGAGGAAGTGAAGAAATGAGTTTTTGGGAATTACTCAGGATCGAGTTTATGAAGGTAAAACGATCAAAGATCGTACCGCTGATTTTTATCGCACCACTGTTGGTCGTTGCCTCCGGCTACCCCGAAGCTTCGATTTTGAGGATTGCATGTGTGACTCCGGAGAAATATAAAAAATGAGCAGCAGAAAAACCGGATTGATATTTACCGGTATATGAAAATCTGTCTTGACGGAATACCTGCTTTTGTGCTAGATTTGTTAGTAGTGAAACGCAAAGACGAAGAGAGTACATGTATCTTTTGTATTACAGAGAAATTCCATGCGCGCCGTATCCGGGGAGACTTCCGGCGGCGCCGGACGCTGAGAGGAATGTACAGGGGTAGGTGGAAAATGGCTTCTGAGTGGTGCACCGAACTGTGAAATAAGAGGGGCGAAAATACCTCGCCAAGTGCCAGAACAGGGAAACACCGCGGACACTAGGTTCGAAAGGACCTCACCAAGTGTCCGGGTGTGCGTTCGCACTAGGCTCGAAAATACCTCGCCAAGTGCCAGAGCAGGGAAACACCGCGGACACTAGGTTCGAAAGGACCTCACCAAGTGTCCGGGTGTGCGTTCGCACTAGGCTCGAAAATACCTCGCCAAGTGCTCACAGCAAGGCTGCAACGGGAACCGCCTGTTATAGCGGCAGGGTGTGTACGCACCTGATGAGGTCTGCACCGCGAGGTGCGGATAAAGTGAAGTGGTAACACGGGTGAACAGCCTGTCTTCTCAGAATAGGGAAGATGGGCTTTTTTGTCTTTGCGGAAGGAGAAAGGAGATATTATGGAAAAGAAAAAATTTTATATGACAACGGCGATTGCCTACACATCGGGCAAACCGCACATCGGCAATACCTATGAGATTATCCTGGCGGACGCCATTGCGCGTTTTAAGAGGGCGCAGGGCTATGATGTGTTTTTCCAGACAGGAACGGACGAGCACGGGCAGAAGATTGAGCTGAAGGCAGCCGAGGCAGGCGTTACGCCGAAGGAATATGTGGATAAGGTGGCAGGCGAGGTAAAGCGCATCTGGGATCTGGTGAATGCGTCCTATGATAAATTTATCCGCACTACGGACGACTACCACGAAAAGCAGGTGCAGAAGATTTTTAAGAAGCTGTACGAGCAGGGCGATATCTACAAAGGTTCCTATGAAGGAATGTACTGTACGCCGTGCGAATCCTTCTGGACGGAGTCGCAGCTTGTGGACGGCAAGTGTCCTGACTGCGGACGCGAGGTAAAACCGGCGAAGGAGGAAGCATACTTCTTCAGAATGAGTAAATATGCGGACCGGTTGATCGAGCATATCAACACACATCCGGAGTTTATCCAGCCGGTGTCCAGAAAAAATGAAATGATGAACAACTTCCTGCTTCCGGGCCTGCAGGACCTTTGTGTTTCCAGAACCTCCTTCAAATGGGGCATTCCGGTAGACTTTGATGATAAGCATGTGGTATACGTATGGCTGGATGCGCTCACCAACTACATCACAGGTATCGGCTACGACTGCGACGGAGAGAGCACAGAGCAGTTTAAAAAGAACTGGCCGGCAGATCTGCATCTGATCGGAAAGGACATCATCCGCTTCCATACGATTTACTGGCCGATTTTCCTGATGGCGCTGGATCTTCCGCTGCCGAAGCAGGTGTTCGGGCATCCGTGGCTGCTGCAGGGCGATGGCAAGATGAGCAAATCGAAAGGCAATGTGCTGTATGCGGATGAACTGGTAGACTTCTTTGGAGTGGATGCGGTGCGTTACTTTGTGCTGCACGAAATGCCGTTTGACAACGACGGTGTGATCACCTGGGAGCTGCTGGTGGAGCGCTTAAATTCCGACCTTGCGAACACGCTCGGCAACCTAGTGAACCGCACGATTTCCATGTCAAACAAGTATTTTGGCGGCGTGGTTGCTGATAAAGGAGCGGAGGAGCCGGTGGATGCGGAATTGAAAGCAGTTGCCCTGGAGACGCCGAAGAAAGTGACGGAAAAGATGGAAAAGCTGCGCGTGGCGGACGCGATCAGCGAAATTTTCGTTCTCTTTAAGCGCTGCAACAAATACATCGACGAGACAATGCCGTGGGCGCTGGCAAAGGACGAGACAAAGCAGGATCGTCTGGCGACCGTGCTTTACAATCTGGTAGAGTGCATTTCCATCGGCGCGGAGCTGCTGGAGTCGTTTATGCCGGATACAGCAGAGAAGGTGCTCGCCCAGCTTAACGCACAGAAGAGAGGTCTGGAGGCGATGGATCAGTATGGTCTTTACAAATCCGGCACGAAGGTGACGGAAAAGCCGGAAATCCTGTTCGCGCGGCTGGATATTAAGGAAGTGATGGCGAAGGTAGAAGCGCTTCACCCGCCGGTTGCGGAGGAAGCGGCGGAGCCTGCGAAGAAAGAGAAGGAAGAAGCGGTGATCGACATCGAGCCGAAGGAAGAGATCACTTTTGAGGAATTCGGCAAAATGCAGTTCCAGGTGGGTGAGATCATTGCCTGTGAGGCCGTGAAAAAATCGAAAAAGCTTCTGTGCAGCCAGGTGAAGATCGGCAGCCAGGTAAAGCAGATCGTGTCTGGCATCAAGGCGCACTACAGCCCGGAGGAGATGGTCGGCAAAAAGGTGATGGTTCTGGTGAACTTAAAACCTGCGAAGCTGGCGGGCGTACTCTCGGAGGGAATGCTGCTCTGCGCGGAGGATGAAAATGGAGAGCTGGCGCTGATGGTACCGGAAAAAGAAATGCCGTCGGGTGCGGAAATCTGTTAAAAACGGAAATAAAGGGAATTACCTGGCCCTCAAATTAAATAAAATACCGGATGAATCGTGAAGAAGCGGCTCGTCCGGTATTTTTGTTGCTCTGCAGGTGCCGCTTTACGGCGTCACCTTTGGCGTAGTGGATTCGCGGATGATCAGCTCCGACTGAAGATTAATATGCTGGATGGTGGAGCCGGGATTCTGAATGCGGTCGATAAGCAGCTCGCTGGCAGTATATCCCATCTGATGCTTTGGCGTGTTAATGGTGGTAATCTGCGGGGAGGATATGGTGGCATAGTCTACGTTATCGTATCCGATGACCATCAGATCGTCCGGCACGCGCAGATGAAGGCGGCGCGCGGCATTAATGACGGCGCAGGCGTAAAGGTCGGAAATCGTCAGAAAGGCGTCCGGGCGGACGGTCTGGGAAAATAACTGGGTGGCGGAGGAAAAAGCCATGTTGTAGTCAATTTCCGGAAGGTTGATGATCCAGCGCTGTGTCGGACGGATGCCTGCCGCCTGGAGCGCCTTCAGATAACCCTCCTGGCGGACGTAATTGTCCCGGTATTTGAGCGAGCCGGACATAAACGCGATGCGTTTTCTTCCCTGTGAGACCAGATGGTTCACTGCCGCGGCGGCCATCTCAAAGTCATCCAGGCTGACGGAAGAGACGGTTTTGCTCTGCAGATTGTAGTCGCAGAGCTGCACTACCGGAACCAGGCTGCTCAGAGCGTGCATAAGCTGGGCGTTGACGTGATTCAGACAGATAACGCCGGAAATCCTGGCGCTTTTGATCAGGTGCTCAAAGGCAGGAAACGTGTTGCTGTTGATGTGCTCCTGCAGGATCATCATGGTGTATCCGTGCTGGATAGCGGACGCCTTTGCTCCTTTTATGATCTCATTAAAAAAGGAATTGAAATCAAACGGCAAAACAAAGAGGAGCAGTTTTCCGGAGGAAGGCGCCTGCACGATATAATCGTTGGGATTGATGCCCTGTGCGCTGAGCGCCTCGCAGACCTTTTCGACCAGATGGGGCTTTACGGTACTCTGATCATTCATCACACGGGATACGGTTGCGGTGGATACGCCGGCGATTTCGGCTATTTCAGAAAAGGAGAAAGGGTATTTTCTGCGCATATATCAGAACCTCCAATAAAGTATCTGTTTTTAATATAGCATATTTCAAGCAAATTGCAAGGATTTTCCAAGCTATTTCTGAAATAGAAATGGGAAACTGGCAAAATAACTAAAAACAGAGCGAAAAAGAAGCAATAAAAGTAGTAAATAGATATAAAGATTTTTTTGAAAGGAGGGATTGATTGACAATCTTTCTGAAATAAAATATAGTAATTACAGAAAGAAAAAGCGACGGATCGGAGGGAGAAGCGTGCGATACACAGTGCAGTTATGTACGGGATCGTTTGATCGTTCGGTGCTGGAGCCGCAGGAGGTTGTCAGGAAGCTGGAGCATACCCTGCAGATCCTGGATGTGGAGAGAGTGATCTTCGGATGGGCGCCGGAGGATGGACTGAACAGAGCGATCTGCAGTCTCCTTGAAAAGCACGGGATTGAAAAGTATCTGTGGCTGCCGGTATTTGCGGAGATCCAGAACCAGGAGGATGCGGAGCCGAACCGAAATATTGCAGGGCGGGAGCGGCAGGATGTCAACAAATTTGCGGGAGACAACTTTGAATTTGCCTGTCAGTCCTCCGCGAAAAGCATTGGCCGGGCAGCGGAGGTGTTCGATGAACTGACGGAGGGCTGCCGGGTGGACGGTGTGTTTTTAGACCGGATCCGCTATGCTTCGGCGGCAGGGTCTTTTGGGAATCTGTTCGGATGCTGGTGCCCGCGATGCCAGAAGCTCTATCAGGAAGAGGGGGCGGACACGGAACGGCTGCAGAGGCTGGCGAAGGACGCGTGTATGGAAGCATTCCTGCCGGAGGAGCGGAGCGGATTTACCTATCGTTTCGCGGATCGGGACGTGGACTGTCTGATGCGGGCGAAAAGGAAGCTGATCAGCAGGCAGGTAAGGATGCTTGAAAAGAGATTCCGTGAGCGCGGCCTGAAGGTTGGAGCGGATACGTTCACACCGTCAGTCGCCGATTTCGTCGGGCAGGATCTGGCGGAAATCGGGGAGAGGATGGATTTTATCAAACCGATGGTGTATCTGCGGACAGATGCGCCGGCAGGCGTTCCGTTCGAGCTGCGCGGTCTGGGCAGAGATATCAAACGGCGGCTGGATGCTCTGTGGGGCGGCGATACGGAAGGCATGACGCTTGCCGTACAGCAGATGAAGCTTTTGCAGGAAAAAGATATCTGTGCGGCGCCCGGGGTCGATGTCAATCAGGTTGAAGGGGTGTGCAATTCAGATGCAGACTACGTAAAACGCTTTTTAAAGAAGCTGCAGGCGGCGGGAACAGAACGGATTGTTTTGTCCTGGGATATTATGCATATCTCTGATGAAATGCTTGCGGCGATCGCCGGAATCTGACAGAAGGGAAAGCCTGTGATATAACAAAAATTATGGCAACAATGCGGGATACCCGCACAAAAATATATTATTAAAGGAGGAACTACAATGAAAAGAACAAAGGGAATGCTGGCTGCACTGGCGGCCGGATGCGTACTGACGATGGGGCTGACCGCTTATGCGAAGGAGGCGGAGACGCTGAAGGTGGCGTACATACCGAATTCTATGTCGAACGAGATGAACGCCTACGGCTATAAGATCATGGAGGAAAACCAGGGTGATTACAACATGGAAGTAACGGCGTTTGACGGCAAATACGATGCGCAGACAGAAACCTCCGCTATCACGAACTGTATCGGACAGGGCTTCGATGCGATCATTCTTTGTCCGAGCGATATCAATGCGGTGATCCCGGCGGTTATGCAGGCGAAAGAGAACGGCGTGATCGTAGCAATGTACTCTGCGGATCTCCCGGAGGAATACCGCGAATACCGCGATATCTTTGTGGGCGTGGATGACACGGAAGCAGGTGAAAAAGCAGCTCAGGCATTTATTGAGCAGTTCCCGGACGGCGCGAAGATTCTTGAGGTGGGCGGCACGGCAGGAACGGACGCACAGGTGCGCAGGCACGACGGCTTCAATGCGGCGCTGGAAGGTTCAAACATTGAAGTGCTGGATTATCAGGCGACGAGCAGCTGGTCCTCCAATGAGACGATGGCGATCACGGAGGATATGATCGTAAAGTACGGCGATGAGATCCAGGGTATCTTCTGCCACTGGGACGGCGGCGCAACAGGCTGCATCGAGGCATTGAAAAATGCGGGCATTGAGGGCACCTATGTGGTAGCGATCGACGGGAGCAGAAGCGGATTTGACCAGGTGAAAGCGGGTACACAGAATGTATGCATCAGCCAGAATGTAGTCAACATTTCGCTGAAAGCACTGGAAACGATCCGCAAAGCGGCAGACGGCGAGGAATATGAGGCAGAAAATTATGTGCCGCTTGATATCGTGACGGCGGAAAATGTGGATGAGCTGCCGTATCCGGAGTGGTAAAGAGGGAAACTGTACACCGCGGATTGCCTGCCGAAAAAGCAGGCAATCCATTTGCATATAGAGCAGGAGGACGACATTATGACAGAAAATCCTTCTTCGGAATTCATTCTATCCGTCCGGGAGGTAAGCAAAACATTCCCGGGCGTGAAAGCGCTGGATGACGTATCTCTGCAGATACGCCGCGGGGTTGTTCATGGGATCGTGGGAGAAAACGGAGCAGGCAAGTCGACGCTGATGAAAATCCTCTCCGGCGTTTATACAAAGGATTCCGGGAGCATCCAGTTTGACGGGCAAACAGTGGAGACGACGTCGCCGATGGAATCGCTGCGCATGGGACTGAGCATTATTTACCAGGAATTCAGTCTGGTAAATTCCATGACGGTAGGGGAAAACATTTTTCTTGGAAGATTTAAAGAGGCGGGCGGCATGAGGGGAACGCACCAGAAGGCGAAGGAGCTTCTGGAACGGATCGGTTCGTCCATCAGCACGCGGACACTTGTGTCGGAGCTGAGTACCTCGGAAAAGCAGATGGTGGAGATTGCCAAGGCGCTTTCCTTTCAGTCAAAGCTGATCATTATGGATGAGCCGTCCAGCAGTCTGACGGAGGAGGAGCTTGCGAGTCTGGGAGAGATCATCCGGCAGCTGCGCGGGCAGGGGATCTCGATCATTTACATCAGCCACAAGCTGGATGAAATCTTTGAATACTGCGATTATGTGACGGTCATGCGTGACGGCCATGTGATCGATACGCGTCCTGCCGGGGAGCTCAGCCGCCGGGACATGGTAAGTATGATGGTGGGCAGGACCATTGAGAATGAATACCCGGAACGGCCCCACTGTGTTGGCGGACCGCTGATGAGGGTGGAGCATTTAAATACGAGAAAGCTTAAAGATATTTCCTTTACGCTGAATAAAGGGGAGATCCTTGGTCTGGTCGGTCTTGTCGGCGCAGGAAGAACGGAGATCGTGCGGGCGATTTACGGGGCGGATAAGGCAAAGCAGAAGGAAATCCGGATCGACGGGGAGACTGTGAATATTACATGCCCGCAGGATGGAAAAAAGTACGGAATGGCGTTTGTGCCGGAGGACCGGAAGCAGCAGGGGCTGGTGCTGCCGTTTTCCGTGGAGGCGAATATTTCCATGGCGAATCTGCCGAAGGTGAAAAAGGGTGTTTTTCTGTCGAGAGGAAAGGAGCGTCAGATGGCGCAGCGGCAGATAGAGGAGCTGCTGATCAAGACCTCTTCTGCGCAGACGCCGGTTGTGGAGCTGTCCGGCGGAAACCAGCAGAAGTGCATTATCGGGCGCTGGCTGGAGACGAGTCCGCGCATCCTCATCCTGGACGAGCCGACGCGGGGGATTGACGTGGGTGCAAAATACGAGATCTATATGCTGATGAAAAAGACGGTGGAGGCAGGAAGCTCGATCATCCTGATCTCATCGGAGCTGCCGGAGGTGCTGAATATGAGCAACCGCGTGCTGACGATCGCGAATGGGCGCATTACCGGGGAATTTGACCCGGAGCAGACCTCGGCGCAGGAAATCATGAATATGGCGATCGGCTGAGAGAGGAGGAAAGGCTGTGAATACAAAAACACGCGCGAATTCGTTTTTGCAGGAAAATCTGGTCCTGGTGACGATCGTGATCCTGGCGGCAGTGACGGCTCTGATGGAACCGAAATTTCTCACCGTGGCGAACCTTGGAAATCTTTTGAACCAGTTTGGACCGCTGAGCTTTGTGGCGCTTGGGATGACGATCGCTATCATCGGCGGTTATATTGATCTTTCGGTGGCGGGAATCGTATCTCTTTCCGCGGTGTTTACAATTTCCATGATCGACGTGCTTGGACAGACGGGCGCGCTGCTTGCAGGCTTGCTTGCGGGTGCGCTGATGGGGCTTATAAATGCGCTTGCGGTAATAAGCTGCGGGGCGCTGACGCAGGCGAAGGCTCTGTTTATGAGCTACGCGCTCAGCGCGGTGTACAGCGCTGCGGCACTTCTGTACACGGGCGGAGCAACGCAGCATATGTCTCACCTGAATTCTTCGGTGACGCTGCTGCGTGGCATTGGTTCCGGCAAGGTCGGTTTTATTCCGGTATCCTTCCTGCTGTTTTTTGCGCTGATGTTTGCGCTGCATCTTTTTCTGAACCGGACACAGACCGGGCGGGAGATCCAGCTTACGGGAGCCAATATTACAGCGGCGGATATGGTTGGCATTCCGGTGAAGCGGCGGGTAGCGCTTGTCTATGTGCTGTCCGGCGTGCTGTCGGCATTTGGCGCGATCGTGCTGTTTTCGCGTACGACCACGGCATCGCCGCTGATGGGCGCAAACTATGAGACGAACGCGATCCTTGCAGTGGTAGTGGGCGGTACTTCGCTTTCGGGCGGCCGCGGCAGTGTGATCCGCACCATGCTCGGCGTTATGCTTGTGACACTGCTTTCCAACTGTCTGAATTTACTTGGCGTATCAACCTATATCCAGTCGGTGTGCGAGGGCATCATCCTGATTATTGCTATCTGGATAGACCGACGCAGAACAAAGTGAGGTGGGACGAATGCACGTATGGAGAAAAATCTGTAAAGTAATGGAAAAACAAAAGGCGCTGACGGCGATTCTTTTGATGCTGTTTTTGATGATTTTCTTTGACACCAGATTTTACACGACGTATAATCTTCTTGATATGCTGAATTCGGCGGCGATCCTGGAGATGCTTGCCTTTGGAGTGACGCTGGTGATCATCTGCGGCGGCGTAGATTTTTCAATTGGTTCGATGATGAGCCTTTCGGGAATTATCACGATTAAGCTGATGGATTATATGCCGCTGTGGGCGGCGATCCTGGCGGCGGTTGCCTGCGGGGCGCTGGTTGGTTTTGTCAATGGCTTTCTGGTCGTACGGCAGAAAACGGAGCCGTTTATCATCACGCTCGGCATGGGAATGCTGCTCAAAGGCATTGCCCAGCAGATTACCGACGCGCATCCGGTTCCGGCAAAAAATCTGTCGTTCATGAAAATTGCCAACGGAAAGCTGATCGCCGGGATACCGAATCTGATCATTATCATGCTGGTGATGCTGGTGCTCTTTTTCTGCATTCTGCGGTTTACTTCTTTTGGCAGAAACTGCTATGCGATCGGCGGCGATTATAACGTAGCCGCGCAATCCGGCATCAAGGCGGAAAAAATAAAGTGGATGACCTTTGTGATCTGCGGGGCGATGGCCGCTTTCTGCGGCGTACTGCTCTCCTCACGGCTGAACACCGGCTCGTCCATTTACGGAGACAGCACCGCGCTGTCTGTGAACTGCGGCTGTGTGGTAGGCGGCACTTCTTTTGCAGGCGGCGTCGGCGGGATCGGGCAGTCCTTTGTGGGCCTGCTTGCAATACAGCTTCTGGAGAACTGCATGAATATGCTCGGCATCAGCGCTTACATTCAGCAGGTGTGCAAGGGCATCATTATTTTGCTGATTCTCTGGGCGGATAATTATGCGCAGAAAAGAAAGGCGGAGGCAGTATGAAAAATGCGTGGTATCTTGCGATCGACGGCGGGGGAACGAAAACGGAGTATCGTCTGCTTGACGGACAATTCCGGGCGGCGGAGCGCTGCCTGGGCGGATGCGTGAATCATGATTTCCTGCCGGGCGGATGGGAGGATACGGCGCGTGAGCTGAGGAGCGCGATCGCTGACCTGCTTGGGCGAAGAGGGCTGCAGATCGGTGATATTACGGATACGGTGGCGGGGTTGTCCGGTGTTGACAGCCGCACAGATCAGATAAATATTGAGCGCTGCCTGCGGGATATCGGGCTTACGCGGTTCCTGGTGTGCAACGATGGTTTCCTGCCTGTAAAGGCGGAGTGCAATGGCTGGGGAATCGCCTATAACTGCGGGACAGGCGTATGCTGCTGCGGGATCAGTGAAGAGAGCAGGATGATAAAGAGCGCCGGACTGGATGAGTGGTCCGGGGATGCCGGAGGCGGCAGATGGATTGCCGTGCACCTTTTCCGGGCGGTGTATCAGCGCCTTTTCCTGCATGGGGAGAATACGTATCTGACGGCGGCGTATCAGCAGAAATTCGGATGCCGGAGCGAGGAGGACATTCTTGATTCGCTGACGCTTCTGAAGGATCCGACAGAGCATCCGGAGGCGGCAAGAGCAGCGGTGGAGCTGTTCTTTGCGGCGTTGGAACAAAAGGATGAGGACGCGCAGACTCTGGCAGAGGAAATGACGGACTGCACGGCAGAAAATATCAGCGTGGTCTGCCGCAAGCTTGGCTTTGCACAGGCGCAGATCCCGGTTGTACTTACCGGCTCTGTCCACACAAAGGCGGCGAACCGGACATATCTGGACTTACTGGAGAAAAGGGTCCAGAAGGCGATGGACGGGCGCGCGGAAATTTTTCCGGCATCAAAAGAGCCTGTTGCGGGCGCGCAAAAGTGGCTTGAGGAGCGGGCAGCCAATGCTTCGGGATCTGCTTGACACATCTGGCAGAAAATGTTATAGTTTTAACAAATAAATAAAAATCTTTATAAGGGTTCAGATGAGGATCTGATGAAAAGGGAAGCGGGGTGAAAATCCCCCACAGCAGCCACTACTGTAATTGCGGACAAGAAACGAAGGAACCACTGCCTTTGGCGGGAAGGTGTTTTGCGGATGAAGCAGAAGTCAGGAGACCTGCCTTTATAATATGCAGAAGTATTTCCGGGCAAGGGGAAAGAAAGCTGTTGCAACTGAAACGGCAGGAGACTTTTTCGATCTTGGAAAGGTCTCTTTTTTTATTCCCGCGAGGGTCAAATACGCCGCCCCCTGGGCGGAAAGAACAAGCAGGTCGTGCCCCGCAGCTTGCTGCAGGGTATTTGACTAAAATAAAAAAGCAAAGGAGAAAAAGTATGAAGCACATGAAAAAACTGGCAGCACTGCTTTGCTGCACATTTCTTTCGGCAGCAGTGTTTGCGGGAGTAAGCGCAGAAGAAGCAGAGAACAAGGAGACAATTACCCTTACGGACAATGCGGGCAGAGAGGTGGAACTGCCGTATCCGGTATCTACGTGCGTGGTGGCGAACCGCTACAACAGCGAACTGATCCGTGCGTGCGGAGCGATCGATCACATTATTTCAGTGGATAGCAATACGGCGCAGGACAGAGAATACTGGGGGATGTTTGACCCGGACAATGTTATCGGAAAGAGCCAGACCGAGCTGAACTATGAAAAGATTGCGGAGCTGGACCCGGATGTACTTATTCTGCCGGACAACGGTTCCTATGAAGAGGCAGAGGGACAGCTGGAGCCGTTTGGGATCAAGGTTTTTGTGATTTCGGGATACGATACGTCGGATTTTAAAAATCAGGTAGAGAACATTGGAAAAATGTTTGATGTCGAGGAATCGGCGCAGGAGTTCTACAATTACTTTAATGACAAGCTGGAGTACATCAACACGCAGCTGGAGGGGCAGGAGAAAAAGACGGTTTATTTTGAATCGACTACCGATTATAATACGACCCTGCCGGGAGATTTCTTCTACGATATGATTGCCTATGCCGGCGGAGAAAATATTTTTGCGACAGATTTTGAAAATATCTCCAAGAGTGACGTAGATCCGGAGGAAGTGATCGTGCGCGACCCGGATGTGATCATTAAGCTGATCACGCCGGAAAAGGCAAATGCAGGCACCGGTTTATACGAGCCGCCGACAAAAGAGGACTTTATTAACTGCTACGAGAATCTGATTTCCCGTGCGGGATGGGATGAGATCACCGCGGTGAAGAATGATGATATTTATTTTATGACACAGTTCAGCCACGGCGGCGCCTGCAAGCTGGTAGGAACGATGTATGTGGCAAAGATGCTCTATCCGGATCTGCTGCCGGATCTGGATCCGGACGAGGTATTCCGCGCATGGATGGAGGACTTCCAGGGGTTTGAAAACGTGGAGGGACACTTCTACAGCGCATCTGAGCTGAAGCAATGAGCGGAAAAGAAATTGCAAAGCGGTACGAGGTTTCTGCGCGCAGAAACTGGCTGCTGATCATTTTGTGTCTGATATTGACAGTCATTCTGGCTCTGGTATTTACGGCGATGGGCGCGGCGGATACCAGCGTGGCGGATGTGTGCAGAGCGGCGGCCGGCTGGCTGCGGGGTGAGGAACCGGGCAAGCAGGAAAAGGTGATCCTTTTCCTGCGGCTCCCAAGGGTTGTGATGGCGGTGCTCGCAGGCTTCGGACTTTCCGTATCCGGAGCGGCGATGCAGGGAGTGACGAGAAATTCTCTGGTCAGCCCCTTTACTATTGGTATTTCCAACGCGGCGGCATTTGGCGCATCGCTTTCTATCGTGTTTGGCATGGGGCTGTTTGCCGGTACAGAAGCCGGTATCGTGCTGAACGCATTTATATGGGCAATGGGATGTACGGTGCTGGTATACATGATCTCTCTCAAGGTCGGAATGGGACCGGAAGCGATCGTTCTGACGGGAATTGCGCTGAATTACCTGTTTAGCGCAGCTACCTCAACCATTGAATTTTTTGCCAGCGAACATAAGCTGGCGCAGGTAGTGCAGTGGGCGTTCGGGTCTTTGAACGGCGCGCAGTGGCAGGAAGCGGGAACGGTAGCTGTGGTAGTACTTGTTTGTCTGATCCTGCTTTATTTTCATGCTCCTGCGCTGAATGTAATGTCCTCCGGGGACGACGAGGTGGCGAAATCTCTGGGTATCCGTGTGGAAGCTGTGCGCGTGCAGGTGGGGATCCTTTCTGTGCTGATGACGGCTGCGGTGATCAGCTTTACCGGTGTGATCGGATTTGTCGGTCTGGCAGGACCGCATATCGCACGCATGATCATCGGAAATGATCATCGCTATCTGCTGCCGTTTTCGGCAGTGACGGGCGCGATTCTGATGTTGGTTGCCGATACGATCGGGCGGCTGATTCTGGCGCCGGTCACGATCCCGGTTGGAATCATCATTTCATTTTTGGGCGTCCCGATCTTTATCAATTTGATTTTATCAAAACGAAAGGGGTATTTCCAATGAGTCTGAAAGTGGAGAATATTTCGTTTCGCTACGGAAAGCGGCTGATCCTAGATGATATCTCTTTTTCCGTTGCTACGGGCAGTGTGATGGCACTGCTTGGGCAGAATGGAACCGGGAAGACCACGCTGTTAAAGTCACTGTGCAGCATTCTGGAGCCTTTTGCGGGAAAAAGCTGTGTGGATGGAGAGAATCTCTTTGAAATGCCGGTCGGGAAGCGCGCAAAGTATGTGGCGTATGTACCGCAGCATATGGGCAATATTTTTCCGGTCCGTGTGGTGGATGCGGTCATGATGGGGAGGATGCCGTTTGTCCGCTTTAATCCGGGAAAAAAGGACAAGGAGCTGGTATATGAGCTGATCGAGAAGATGGAGCTGGAGCGGTATGCGTTTACAAAAATTACAGAGCTGAGCGGCGGAGAGCGGCAGCGCGTATTTATTGCAAGGGCGCTGGCGCAGCAGCCGCAGATCCTGCTGCTGGATGAACCGACCAGCAGCATGGATATGAAAAACCAGCTTCATACCATGGAGATCGTCAGACAGCTTTCCGGGGAGGAACAGCTTACCGTAGTAATTTCAATCCATGATCTCAATCTGGCGGCAATGTTCTGCGATCAGTTTTTGATGCTGAAGGATGGAAAGATATTTTCCCTTGGTTCGGCGGAAAAGGTGATCACAGAGGAAAACATCCGGGAAGTATACGGAGTAAGCACGGAAATTATGCCGATTGACGGCTGCCGTCACATGGTTTTAAAACGCACGGTATGACGGCGGCGAAAACTATAGAAAAGAGAAATAAAAGAACCCGAACGCAGTTTTGCGACTTTTGTTTGCGAAAGTCTTAATTGCAATGCAAGAATATGCAGACCACCCTCTCTTGCAGCCTTATCGCCCCGGTGGGGAAAGAAGTGATAATCCATATGTAAATTTCTATTGGGATTATTATTCTTAGGGAAAACTTTGTTATGCAAAAATCGACTATCCAGCAATGGAAGAAATCATTGACATTATTCACCGTAATCACGATGTTGCAGTTATAGCACATTCCGGCGTAAATCTGAAAGGCAGAGAATATCTGCTTGAAGATATTTTAAAACTGGGGATTGATGGTGCCGAAGTGTTCAGTAGTTACTACAGCCCGGAACAGGCAAGAAGATTTTATGAAGCTGCACCAAAAAGTCCGGGAGTAAATGTGTAAGACGAAAAAATGTTCGATTTGTGCCGAAAACGGTTGAATGTATATCCGGAAAGATTTATAATATTCCTATCGGGGGACAAGGAGGAAAGTATGAACCAGGAAGCACAGGAATACTATAATATTGCCGGATGGGTGAAAGATAAAATCAACTACAACCGGATTTCAAAATTCAATTCCAATAAGCGCAGGCAGGTTCTGTACGGGCAAATATGGTACTGCGATTTGGGTTATAATATTGGTACAGAAAAAAATAAGATGCGCCCGGTACTGGTGATGTCAAACAACCGGATCAATAATTCGGAAAAAGTGGTTGTTGTGTGTATTACTGATGCAAAGGGAAAGACGAACGCCAATAACTTGCCAGCCCAGGATTCGTGGTTTTTACTTTATTCCGATACGGAAGATGATGATAAGATGATCTGTCCGGGAAGGCAGGTCCCTGCATCTATGCATACATATGCATTCCTTGATAAGGACAGCATGGTACAGTGTGAGGAAATCCGCGCAGTAAGTAAGTCAAGGCTGGACGCGGTAAGGGGTTGTATCGGAACATTAACGCCAGACGATTTTGAACTGGTAAAAGGGAAGTTTAGGCGGGCGTATGGACTGTAAAAATGGTGTTGACAAGGGAAATCTGTTTGCATATAATAAAAATAAGCAAGAGATACTATGATTAAGTCCCACACTTGGGAAACCAGGGCACAGTGGGTACTATATAAATGTTTCAAAGAAGCCGTAGGGCCGAAAGGTATAGCTTCTGGAGGCTCCCCAGTTTAGCTGGGGAGTTTTTCTGTATGTTTTTTAGTGAGCGGAGAGTGCGCGCAATGTAGGATCTGGCAGGTATACAGCAGAGCTTGCACGCTTTGCAAATGAGTGTTTTTATGACATGTGTCAGAAATATACGGATAAATTTCTTTCATTTGTTGCGGTTCTGCCATTGTATGACATGGAAAAATGGTTACTTCGTGAAAATCCTTGCATTTTCTATCTCTTTCTTGTATACCATAAGTGTGAATAGCGGTGCGTCTCTAAGGAGCGTACTTGGGAGAATCGGATGCGGCCGGTTCTCCTTTTAATTTGCGTTAAAAGTCAGAAAAAACAGCCAATTATATACGACCGACTGACCTCTGCCCATACTGCTCCCATTCTCCGCTGCCTGGCAGCACCCGCCATCCTGTAATGGGACAGGGGCGCTGCGCTTTCGCTTCAGCCGCCTGTGTATCCGACTCCGACGTCTTCCTTCCGGTAGATGGATGCGTCTATATCCCCGGAGCGGTCAAACATTTCTATAGTATCCTTTGAACGCGAGGAGGCGTCTGCGGCGCTGTTCAGATTTTTTGCAACAGCGTTTTTAAAATCGTTCCCGAACTCTTCCGGTATGCGGTTCACAACCAGAGGAATCAGTTCTTTGTTTGCTTTTTTTGGGTTGGAATCCTCCGCCTTTACTGCAATATAAAGGTCGGCAATAAATTCGGAGAGCTGCTTTACATTATTTGCCAACCCGGCCCCCTTTGCCGCGCCTCGGATAGTCGGGTTGTCTGAAGCGGCCATCAGAGTACGCAGCAGATCGAGAAATGTGTTCTTCATTCCGGTAGCTTCAAGTACTTTGCCAAGCGCTTCCGCTGTTTTCACAATGTCGCCGGGTTTTTCGGAGGTTTTCTTGCCGGAGCCTTTTTTGTCGGCGGCGGCTTTGGCGTTTTCGAGCTTCCTGTACGCATATTTCAGATTGTTGCGTTCCCCTTTGATTTCGTTGGCTGTGGCATAATTTCCGGAGCCGGCGCACCGGGCGTCATAAAACTGTTTAATATTATTGTAAGTCCGGACAAATTCCTCCAGGGCAGCGGCAGGATAGCCGGTGGAAACGCCGCCATATCTTATGGAATAATTATAGGCGGTAATAATGCTGCCCTGGTATCCATCCAGTTCCGCTTTCAGCTTTTTCGCTTCGGCCGTACGCAGATATTCACACTGTGAAAGCACCGTTTCCATAGCGGTGGTCGCCGCGTCGACCTCGGCTTGCGTGGCGTCAGGGTTATTCAAGGCCTCCAGGCCCACGGTTCCGGCGGCTACAAGAGCCTTGTGGCTGTTTTCTGTAAGCTCGTCCGGGGAATTCGCCTGATTCCTCCGCAGATATTGCTGGACGCGGGAAAATGCGTCCTCCAGCCTGCTTTTGTCAGCCTTTTCTGTCTCGCTTTCCGGTGAATTTTCACTTTGCAGTGGAAGCGGGAGCCAGGGGGTGATTTCTGTCTGCAGTTCGGATTCGGGAGTATCGGAAGAAGCTTCAGAATCCGTCTGCGGGGAGTCGGGTTCCTCCGGTTCCGTTTCTGGCTCCGTTTCATAATAATGTGCATGTATTGCCGGATAAGGGGGATAGAATCCCAAATTCTCCTTCACGTCCCAGTATGAATAGCAGAAGAAACAGTCGCTGCCACATGCGGCGGCAGGCTTGTACGGCTGATCAAAAAGCTCTTCGCCCCCATATTCTTGCCACCAGAGAAAATAGCCATTACTATAATATGGGAAAATATGTCCTGTTCCGCTGTGAATTTCATAATAGCCCATCGAATTTATATTTGAAGACGGGTAGTAGGGATATGGCATCGGGTCTGAGGTGGGCAGTTCTACTCCGTCCGGATTGCTCTTGCTGGTGCAGTGAAGTACATAAATGATCGTAGGAGTCATCATTTGGGCATAGGTAGGCCGCCTGCCATTATAGCGATCCTGATATACAAACCATTCGCCAGGCGACGGTGAAAGAGAAAGCTGCGAATCGGTTTCTGATTCTGTTTCGGGACTCGTTTCCAACGGCAGCTCCGATTCTGTTTCGGGACTCGTCTCCGGCGGCAGCTCCGATTCTGTTTCGGGACTCGTTTCCAACGGCAGCTCCGATTCTGTTTCGGGACTCG